>NZ_JAELTR010000250.1:0-327 GCF_016428945.1 Chromobacterium sp. ASV23 | reverse complement strand
TCCAAGGGCGGCCAGTTGAGCGTTCGCTTCGAAAGCAGCGGCAACCGGGTGCTGAACCGCGGCCTGCCTGCCGGCATCCGCGCCAAGCAGGCCGCGCCGCAGCAGGACGAAGCCATCGTGTCCAATGCTGTCTCTTATACACATCTGACGCTGCCGACGACAGCACGGAGGTGGTGGTGGGGGGGGGGGGGGGGGGGGGGGAAGGGGGGGGGGGGGGGGGGGGGGGGGGGGGGGGGGGGGGGGGGGGGGGGGGGGGGGGGGGGGGGGGGGGGGGGGGGGGGGGGGGGGGGGGGGGGGGGGGGGGGGGGGGGGGGGGGGGGGGGGGGG
>NZ_JAELTR010000026.1:0-58452 GCF_016428945.1 Chromobacterium sp. ASV23 | reverse complement strand
TATGTGCCGCTGTGCGCGCACCTGGGCTTCTCGCCGCTGGCCACCGTGGCCATCATCGGCACCGCTGGCGCCTTGGGCGACGCCGGTTCGCCGGCATCGGACTCCACCATGGGGCCGACCTCCGGCCTGAGCCTGGACGGCCAGCACGACCACATCCGCGACACCGTGCTGCCCACCTTCCTGCATTTCAACCTGCCGCTGATGGCGGCGGGCTGGATCGCGGCCATGGTGTTGTAGAATGGCGGGCATGGACACCAATACCGAAAACCGCGTCGAGGCGCTGGAAGTGCGCCTCGCCTTCCAGGACGAGCTCTTGGACGCGCTCAACGCCACCGTCGCCCGCCAGCAGAAGGAAATCGACCTGCTGCAACAGCAGATCCGCCTGCTGTACCAGCAGTTCAGAAGCGCGCAGCCGGACGACGGCCCCGCCACCTCGCTGCGCGACGAAATCCCGCCGCACTATTGAGCAGGCAGCGCCGCCATCCGCGGCGCGGCAACACTCAAGCCTTATATCAAAAAATGAATAGCTATTGAAACAGGATTTCAATACTGAAGATTTTTATAGCATTTAATTCTCAAAATACACCTAACCTATCTGGCAGTATCTCCTCCGCTCCCCCCAGGCTATCCTGGCCCTGCCTGATCGACGCCAATCGATCCACTCCTGCAGGATGGCAAACATGAAGGCTAGCGATACGCATACCCGGGCAACACGCATTTCCTGTCACTCAACCCATTCAGGAGCGCAGAAATGAGCCAGATCACCGCAGTGAACGTCCCGGCCAAACAGGCCATCGAAGCCAGCAACGAAATCATCAAACAGTTGAAGGACTATCAGTCCAAGAACTGGGCCATCGGCCTGAACGGCGACACCCTGGCGCCGGACGGCTTCCTGTCCTTCTTCACCGAGCGCAACCTGCCGTTCTCCTACTATGTGCGCGCCAAGGGCGTCAGCGTGGGAGAGCCGACCGCCTATCAGACCAACATCGACACGCTGAACCACTACATCGCGCTGATCCGCAGCGCCGAGGGGCTGGCCGTGCATGGCGTGATCGAGCAGCTGAACCGCTACAAGGCCAACAACTGGGCGATTGGCCTGAACGGCACCACGCTGCAGCCGGATGATTTCCTGCCGTTCTTCGATACCCGCGCCGTGCCGTTTGCGTACTACGTGCGCAGCGGCGGCGTCGAACTGGGCTCGCCGGCCGCCTACGAGGCCAACATCAAGGCGCTGCAGCAGTATCTGAGCAGCCTGTAAGCCTCGCCGCTACCGCCTGGCCGGCAGCACGCCGGGCGGGCGGTTTTCCATTTCATCCCTCCCGCCTGCGCCGCCGCGACACCAGCGCCTCGATATTCTTGCGCCCGATCAGCTGGACCGGCTCAGGCATCGCCGGCTTGTTTTCCTCCCCCAGCCACTTGTACATCACCAGGCAGTCCACCAGCCCTTGCGTCGCATGGCGATAGGCGCGCGGCAACCGGCCGACGATGTCGAAACCCATCTTCTGCCACAGCGCCACCGCCGGCGCATTGCAGGCCACCACGCTATTGAACTGCAGGGCCAGAAAGCCGCGCGTCCGCGCGCGCTGCTGCGAATGCTCGCACATGGCGCGGGCCACGCCCTTGCCGCGCGCGGCCGGCGACACCATATAGCCGCAATTGCCGACATGCCCACCCGGGCCTGCGGCATTGGGTTTCAGAAAATAGCTGCCCAGGATCTCCCCCTGCTCCTCCACCAACCAAGTCTCCAGCGGCGTTTCGCACCACAGCAGGCGGGCGCTTGCTTCGTCCATCTCGGGATCGAAAGCATAGGTTTCGCGCGCGGCCACGATGTCGCGGAATATCGGCCAGAACGCCGCGAAGTCCTGCGGCGCCATCAGTCTGATCTGCATCTTGTCTCCAGTCTTCATGTCATGGCGCGGTTTGCGGGCGGGAATGCGGCGCGGGCTGCGTCATCTTGCCGGACAGCAGGCTGGCGCCGGCGATCAAGGCGCCGCCGAACCACTCCTGCAGCGTCATCGCTTCGCCGGCCAGCAGATAGGCCGATATCGCGGCGAACACCAGCTCCATCAGCATCAACGTCATCGCCTGCGTCGCCGGCAGGATGGACACGCCATTTTGCGAAATCACGCTGGTGCACAGCAACACCACCCCCAAAATGGCCAGCACCAGCCAGCTCTGCGGCGGGATGGTCAACATGCTGGCCAGCTCGCCGCTCTGGAACAGGCTGGCCGCGCCAAAAAACGCCACGCCGAACCAGATGGTCGCCGACTTCACCGCGATCGGAATGGTGTGCAGCCTGCGGCTGACCACGTTGCCGAAGGCGAAAGCCATGCCGCCTGACAACGCCAGCCATTCGTAACCCTGCGTCAACGGCAAGGCGCCGGACAACAACCCAGGCCGGTAGAGGAACACAAAGCACCCCAGCAGCGACAGCGCCACCACCAACCAGCCGCTTCGGGTCAGCTTCTCATGCAGCAATAATCGCGAAAACAGCGCTGTCCACAGCGGCGACAAGTAAAACAACAGCAGCACGCGCATCACCTGCCCCTCGGCCACAGCCATGGTGTAGCTGAAGTTGCACCAGCCGAATACCAACATCAGCAACAACAGGGACGGCTGGAAACGGAACTGCCGCCGGTACAGCTTGAAGAACAACGTCACGCCCAGGGCGATGGTGATCAGATACGTTCCCAAGGAGGCCATCGGCACGCTGACGCCCTGTTGGCTGAGGCTGCGGAACGGGTACCACATCAGCGCCCATACCAGCGCCGTGGTGAGGATGCCGGAAGTGGCGAGAAATTTTTGTTTTACAGGTGTCATCGCTGTTCTTAAGATGGTCGATTGCCGTGCCGAATTTTTGATGGAGAGACGCCTTGAACCCCCGCCTGGCCCAATTGCATCCGTACCCGTTCCAAAGGCTGGCCGCGCTGCTGGCTGGCGCCGAGCCGCCATCCGAGCTGCCGCACATCAGCCTGGCCATGGGCGAGCCCAAGCACCCGGCGCCGCAGTTGGTGAAGGACGCGCTGTGCGCCAATCTGGCCGGCTTGTCCGGCTATCCGGCCACCCAGGGCTCCCCGGCCTTGCGCCAGGCCTGCGCCGCCTGGGCCGAGCGCCGCTATGGCGTGGCGCTGGACCCGGCGCGCCAGGTGCTGCCGGTCAACGGCAGCCGCGAGGCATTGTTCGCGCTGACGCAGTGTTTGATCGACGCCAGCGGCGGCGACAAACCGGTAGTGATCTCTCCCAATCCTTTTTACCAGATTTACGAGGGCGCGGCACTGCTGGCCGGCGCCGAGCCGTACTACCTGAACTGCGAGGCGGCGCGTCGCTTTCAGCCAGACTGGGACAGCGTGCCGGACACCGTCTGGCGCCGCGCTCAGTTGGTGATCGTCTGCAGCCCGGGCAACCCCACCGGCGCGGTGATGGGCCTGGCGGACTGGGACAAGCTGTTCGCGCTGTCCGACCGCTACGGCTTCGTGATCGCCAGCGACGAGTGCTATTCGGAAATTTACTTCGAACAGCCCCCGCTGGGCGGCCTGTCCGCCGCGCGCGCGCTGGGCCGCGGCTTGGACAGGCTGGTGATGCTGACCAGCCTGTCCAAGCGCTCCAATGTGCCGGGCATGCGCTCCGGCTTCGTCGCCGGCGACGCGACCATCCTGGAAAAATTCCTGCTGTACCGCACCTATCACGGCAGCGCGATGAGCCTGACGGTGCAAGCGGCCAGCATCGCCGCCTGGAACGACGAGGCGCATGTCGAGTCCAACCGGGCGGCCTATGCCGCCAAATTCGCCGCCGTGCTGCCGCTGTTGGCGCCGGTGCTGGACGTCGCCATGCCCGATGCCGGCTTTTACCTGTGGGCCAAGGTGCCGGACGGCGACGACGTCGGCTTCGCCCGCGCGCTGTTCGAACAAGAACACGTGACGGTGCTGCCGGGCAGCTACCTGGCCCGCGACGCCCACGGCGGCAACCCCGGCCGCGGCTATATCCGCATCGCGCTGGTGGCCGAGACGGCGGAGTGCCTGGCCGCCGCGCATAGAATGGTTGCGTTCTGCCGCAGCCGCCAGCCGGCCAGCTCGGCCTGAGCTTTCGAACCACCCCGACCAGATTGAATGATTTAGATGACGACTTCGATTCACATTGCCAAAGGACTGAACCAGATGCATCCGATCCAAAGCCTGATCGAGCAGGCATTCGAGAAACGCGCCGAAATCACCCCCGCCACCGTATCGCCGGAACTGAAAGCCGCCATCGAGCAGGTCATCGCAGAACTGGACAACGGCCACCTGCGCGTCGCGGAGAAACATGGCGACGAATGGGTGGTGAACCAGTGGGTGAAGAAAGCCGTGCTGCTGTCCTTCCGTATCCGCGACAACGCCGTGCTGGACGACGGCGTCAACCGCTATTTCGACAAGGTGGACACCAAGTTCGCCGAGTGGAGCCAGGCCCGCTTCCAGGAAGCCGGTTTCCGCGTGGTGCCGGGCGCCGTGGCGCGCAAGGGCAGCTTCATCGCCAAGAACACCGTGCTGATGCCGTCCTACGTCAACATCGGCGCCTATGTCGATGAAGGCACCATGGTGGACACCTGGGCCACCGTCGGCTCCTGCGCCCAGATCGGCAAGAACGTGCACCTGTCCGGCGGCGTCGGCATCGGCGGCGTGCTGGAGCCGCTGCAGGCCAACCCGACCATCATCGAGGACAACTGCTTCATCGGCGCGCGCTCGGAAATCGTCGAAGGCGTGATCGTCGGCGAAGGCTCGGTCATCTCGATGGGCGTCTACATCGGCCAGTCCACCAAGATCTACGACCGCGAAACCGGCGAAGTGATGTACGGCCGCGTGCCGCCGGGCTCGGTGGTGGTGTCCGGCAACCTGCCGTCCAAGGACGGCAGCCACAGCCTGTACTGCGCCGTGATCGTCAAGAAAGTGGATGCGCAGACCCGCAGCAAGACCAGCATCAACGAACTGCTGCGCGGCGTGTAAACCGTGGACGGGCTGGCCCTGCCGGCCCGTCATCTCCCCTGCGGCGGCGCCCGCCCGCCGGACACGCTCCGGCCCCCGCTGTCAATCAAACAATGTCAATATTGTTGATGCTGCGTCAATTTTGCACTTGGTAACATAGCTATATTTGGCGCTAAGCCGCCAACGCTATAAAATCCGGCTATTCGCGTACGGAATAGCACGCTTCCATAAAATCGGCCCGCCCGGCGATTGCCGTGTACTTCCTCGCGTCGCAGCTCCGTTCCGCCACCGCGGCGCCAACGGCGGAATTTCGCCGTACCGCTCGGGTCATACAGCGGACTCTCCTTGCAAGCTGTTTGGAAATTTCGTGTCCTCAGACTATTTCATTGAATTCAGGAACGTCAGCTTCGCCTACGGCGACCGGCCCATCCTGAAAAACCTCACTCTCGGCGTGCCGCGCGGCAAGCTGGTTGCCGTCATGGGCGGCAGCGGCAGCGGCAAGACCACGCTGCTGCGGCTGATCTCCGGCCAGATCCGGCCGCAATCCGGCCAGGTGCTGATCGACGGCGTGGACATCGCGCGGATGAGCAAGGCCGACCTGTACCAGCACCGCCGCCGCATGGGCATGCTGTTCCAGTTTGGCGCGCTGTTCACCGACCTCAACGTGGCGGAGAACGTCGCCTTCCCGCTGCGCGAGCACACCAAGCTGCCGGAAAGCATGATCCGCGATCTCGTCACCCTGAAGCTGGAGGCGGTAGGCCTGCGCGGCACCCAAAAGCTGATGCCGGCCGAGCTGTCCGGCGGCATGGCGCGCCGCGTGGCGCTGGCGCGCGCCATCGCGCTCGATCCGCAGCTGATGCTGTACGACGAGCCGTTCACCGGCCTGGACCCGATCTCGCTGGGCGTGATCGCGCTGTTGATCAAGAAACTCAACGACGCGCTCGGCACCACCGCGGTGATGGTGACGCACGACGTGCACAAGTCGCTGGAAATCGTCGATCACGTGCTGTTCGTCGCCGGCGGCCAAGTCATCGCCCAAGGTTCGCCGGAAGAAGTGCGCAACTCCGATTCGCCGTGGGTGCGCCAGTTCGTCAACGGCGAGGCCGATGGCCCGGTGCATTACAGTTATCCGGCCGCCACCGCCCTGGCGGCCGACCTGGGCCTGCAAGGAGGCGCACATGCTTGATTGGATGACTTCGCCGCTGCGCCGCCTCGGCCACCTCACCATCAACGCGGTGTGGCGGCTGGGCTTTATCAGCCGTTTCCTGCTGGCCATCCTGGCCAACAGCGGGCAGAGCCTGCTGCGGCTGCAGCTGACCATCCGCGAGATCTACTTCGCCGGCGTGATGTCGCTGATCATCATCGTGGTGTCCGGCCTGTTCGTCGGCATGGTGCTGGGCCTGCAGGGCTACACCACGCTGGTCAAGTTCGGCTCCGCCGACGCGCTGGGCGCCATGGTGGCGCTGGCGCTGCTGCGCGAGCTGGGACCGGTGCTGGCCGCGCTCTTGTTCGCCAGCCGCGCCGGCAGCGCGATGACGGCCGAAATCGGCCTGATGAAAACCACCGAGCAGCTGGACGCGATGAGCGTGATGGCGGTGGACCCGATCGCCCGCGTCGTCGCGCCGCGCTTCTGGGCCGGCGTGATCTCCATGCCCATCCTGGCCGCGCTGTTCAACGTCGTCGGCGTGTTCGGCGGCTATCTGGTGGGCGTGGTGATGATAGGCCTGGATGCCGGCACCTTCTGGTCGCAGATGCAGGGCAATGTGGACCTGCACTATGACGTGATCAACGGCCTGATCAAGAGCCTGTGCTTCGGCGTGGCCGTCACGCTGATCGCCGTGTTCGAAGGTTACGACGCCAATCCGACCGCCGCCGGCGTGTCGGCCGCCACCACCCGCACCGTGGTCACCTCGGCACTGGTGATCCTGGCGCTGGACTTCGTGCTGACCGCCTTCATGTTCTAGGAAAAAAACGAATGAAACGCTCTACCATTGATCTATGGGTCGGCATCTTTGTCGCATTGGGCATTGCCGCCGTGACCTTCCTGTCGCTGAAAGTGGCTAACCTGACGCCGCAAAGCGCCTCGCAAACGTATGTGGTATACGCCGACTTCGACAACGTCGGCGGCCTGAAGGCGAAGGCGCCGGTCAAGGAAGCCGGCGTGGTGGTGGGCCGCGTGACCGACATCCGGCTCGACCCCAAAACTTACCGCGCCCGCGTGGCGATGAACATCGACAAGCAGTATCTGCTCAGCGACGACGTCAGCGCCTCCATCCTGACCTCCGGCCTGCTGGGCGAGCAGTACATCGGCCTGCAGCAGGGCGGCTCGGAAAACAATCTGGCGCCGGGCGGCATCATCACCATCACCTCCTCGGCCATGGTGCTGGAACAGCTGATCGGCAAATTCATGACCGGCTTTACCGGCAAGGACAACAGCAGCCAGTCGAAATAAACGTCCGGCCTTTGCCGGCCCCCACGCGGCGCCGACGCCATGATTGCGGCCGGCGCCGCAAGATTCGCGAAAATGGAATATTGAAAATGAAAAAGCTATTTACCCTGCTCTGTCTCATGCTCGGCTTGTCTTCCACCTCCGTGCTGGCGGCTTCCGACAATCCGGTTGAAATCATCAAGGACGGCTCGCGCCAGGTGCTGGACATCCTGAAGCAGGACAACGGCAAGAACACCAAGCAAGTCCGCCAGCAAGCCGAAACCGTCGCCGTGCCGCTGTTCGACTTCCCGCGCATGACCGCGCTGGCCGTCGGCCTGGGCTGGCGCCAGGCCACCCCTGAGCAGCGCGACCAGCTGACCCAGCAGTTCCAGACCCTGCTGGTACGCACCTACTCCACCACCATGACCCGCTTCAAGACCGCCCAGGTCAACGTCCAGCCCAATCCGGTCGTCAGCGCCAACGGCAAGGACGCCACCGTCAAGTCCAGCGTGACCCTGCCGGGCAACGCCAACCCGGTGGCCGTGGACTACGTGATGTACAAGAGCGACAAGGGCTGGAAGATTTACAACGTCAGCGTGGAAGGCGCCAGCCTGGTCACCGTGTACCGCAACAGCTTCAACGAGGAGATCCGCAAGACTGGCGTGGATGGCCTGATCAAGCTGCTGCAGGACAAGAACGCCGCGCCGGTTGCCGCCGCGCCCGCCGCCAAGAGCAAAGGCTGATGCTGAACCTTACCGCCCCTGGCGCGGCCAGCCTGTCCGGCCGCATCGACATGGCCAGCAGCGGCGCCGTGCTGGCGCCGCTGGCCAGTTTGGCGGCGCAAGGCCCGCTGCGGCTGGACCTGTCCGGCATCGAAGCCGCCGACTCCGCCGCGCTGGCGCTGCTGCTGGAGGCGCATCGCGTCTCCGCCGCCGCCGGCCATCGGCTGACCTTGAGCGGCGTGCCGGCCGGCCTGTCCTCGCTGGCCAGCCTGTACAATCTTGAACCGCTCATATCCTCCGGAGAGTGACATGCGTCGCGCACGCACCCTTGCCGTCGCCGCCACGTTGTTGCTGGCCGGCTGCGCCAGTAATCCCAGCACCGCCTACGATCCCTACGAGCCGTACAATCGGACGATGTTCACGGTCAACGACAAAGCGGACCAGTGGGTGATCAAGCCGGTGGCACAAGGCTATCAGGCCGTAGTGCCCTCGCCGCTCCGCACTGGCGTCAGCAATTTCTTCGACAACCTGAAGGACGTCTACAGCTTCGCCTTCAACGTGTTGCGCGCCGAACCGGAAAAAGCCGCCAACGACTTCATGCGCGTGGCGATCAATACCGGCTTCGGCTTGTTCGGCCTGCTCGACATCGCCACGCCGGCCGGCCTGAAGAACAACAAGACCACCTTTGGCGACACCTTGGCCGCCTGGGGCTGGAAAAACAGCAACTACTTCGTGCTGCCGTTCTTCGGCCCGTCCACCGTGCGCGACAGCGCCGGCCTGACCACCTCGCTGGCCGGCCCGGGTCCGGAAAAGCTGATCTATCACAATACCAACGAAGCCATCGCCTTCTACAGCGTGTATGGCGTCAGCACCCGCGCCAAGTATCTGGGCGTGGACAATCTGCTGGATACCGCCGCGGTGGACCGCTACAGCTACACCCGCGACGTCTACATGCAGCTGCGCGCCAAGCAGCTGGGGCAGCCTGATCCGACCCAGCCGGCGGACAACCTGAATCTGGACGAGTTGATGGACAGCCCCGGCGGCAAGAGCGACAGCTCCGCTCCGGCGGTTCACGCCGTCGACGGTTCGGCGCCGGCAAGTTCGGTCAAAGCGGCGGCCTCGGCCGCCCAATAAGGCCCGACCGCCCCAGACAAGCGCGCCGCCCCCCAGGACGGCGCGCTGTTTTTTTGCCGCTCATGCCCCGCTCAAACACGCGGACCTGCAGCCCTTGCGCCAGTAAGGTTACAATACCCCGGCCGCCCTGCGCCTTTCGCGCGCGGGCGGCTGTTTTTCATTCTTTATTTGTCAGGAAACACCATGAGCCAATTGCCCGCCTGTCCGCAATGCGGATCGGAATTCACTTATCAGGACGGCGCCTTGTTCGTCTGCCCGGAATGCGCCCATGAGTGGTCCGGCGAGACCGCCGCCGCCGTGGAGGAAACCCGCGTGGTGCGCGACGCCGTCGGCAATGTGCTGCAGGATGGCGACAGCGTCACCGTGATCAAGGACCTGAAGGTCAAGGGCTCGTCGCTGGTGGTCAAGGTCGGCACCAAGGTCAAGAATATCCGCCTGGTGGACGGCGACCACGACATCGACTGCAAGATCGACGGCATCGGCGCGATGGGACTGAAGTCGGAGTTCGTCAAGAAGGCCTGATCCGGCTATGATCGCCGGGCCTCAATGCCTCAGGTGATTAGTTCCTTACGAGCCGAAAACCATCAACGCGCCATCGGCAGTGCCAGCACCATCTTGATCAGCTCGCACTGCCGCTCGATGCCCAATTTCGAATAGATCTGGGCGCGCTGTGTCCTCACGGTGTTGATGGACACGCGTCGGAGCTTGGCGATTTCCGCCGGCTCAATGCCCGCCCCTAGCGCCGATGCCGTCTGCGCTTCACAAGGAGTCAGATCATACAAGTCCTGCAATGCCGAGCGATGGTTGCGATGATGTTCCGGATCATGCAACAACAGCACAGCATGCAGCCCTGCGGCATCAAAAGCGAGCTCCTCCGACTTGGCGCACATCGCCCAAGCAATGTAAGCCTTTCTCCCTGAGGGCCGCTCAATCAATAGCGTCTTGGTCTCGGCATTCATGCCCTGCACCAAAGCTGCACTGTTGTAACCGAAAGACTCGCGGTGGCATTTGATTCTTTGAAAAATCAATTTATCCTGTTGCAGCAACACACCGTCTCTTGACTCGAGTACACGACTCGCTTCGTTATTCATCCTCATCACAAGACCATTACGATCGAGCAGCAGCACCCCCTGCGAGAGTTGATCAAATACAGACAAACTAGCCTTGGCCATTCGCTCCAAGCTCTGCATCCGACCAATAACGCCCTGGACGCAACGGATATGCGGCAACAAGGTTAAAAGTGCCTCCCGATCCATATCAGTATAATTTCCTACTTCCGGCGCTCTGACGAAACTGAGAACACCTATCTCATCATCACTCAGTGGAAACAGACCCAACATCACTTGCAGCGTACTTGGCAGCTCATCCTCTTCATTTAAGCTTAGAAAGCTTACTACCGTATCCCGATCACTCCCCAAGTAACTCTTCATTAAATGATCATAAATACGCCCATCAATATTTTTCTCCATTCCTCTTGAAGCTATCTTGATAAAATTCTGGCTACCTTGGTGAAAAAGAAAAAATACGCCCATGCAGGAGCCTAATAGTTCATTCAACTCCGCCAGCAATTCACACAAGCTTGAAGCACCTTGAGCAATCCCATATATTTTTGACAAAATTTTCATATCCCACCTCACCAACATGTCAATGAAGCAATCAAATAGTTTCCCTGAAACTATAACTCCAGCCAAACCCATTTCGCCTGGTCTTCCCATGCATGCTTGGCTAATTCGCTCAAGCCTCGCCAAAAGCATCAAGCTGCAAGCTGGGTTTTTGCGAGCTCGCCGCGCCGTCCAAAAAACAGCACTCTGACTGTGATCACCAACAAAGCACAGACTGCGAACAGCCATCCACAGAATATGGAACCGGCCATGCCCATATTGGTGATGAACCATCCGCCGGCCAAAGAGCCCAGCGTAACCCCAAGATTGATGAAAGAGATGTAGATCCCGGTGGCAAATTCGGGCGCTTCAGGGGCTTCCGATGTCAACCAGATCTGCGTGACGATCAGGCCGCTGGTATGCGCGCCGCCCCAGAACAACATGATCACGATCATCGGCGCCAGCGTCGCGCTGCCGAACAGCTTCAACACCAGATAGGCAATCGCCAAGACGATGGGGTGCAGAAAAGTCGTGCGCACCATATTGCTGGCGATCATGCGGCCTGCCAATAAATTGCCTGCCACCCCGCCGATGCCGAATACGACCAGCAAGATGCTGATCACTTCCGCCTTTAGACCCGTCTCACGGCCAAGGTATTCGCTGGAATAGCTATAGACGGAAAACATCGCGGCGAATATCAGCATGGATGCGATGATGTTCAGCCAAAGCGGGACTTTTTTCAGTATCGCCAGCTGTTTTCCATACGACGGCTTGGCCGAGACCGCTTGCTCAGGCAGCATGAGAATAATCCCCAACGCCGCCACGAGATTGACCGCGGTGCAAAATAGAAAAGCGGCTTCGTACGAAAAGCGCGCGGCGATCCAGGTAGTGATGGGCACGCCCAAAACCATGCCCATGCTTGTCCCGACGAAAGCCTTGGCCGCCGCCTGCGTCGCATGCTCCTTTTCATACAACGAGGCCGCCGCGACAAAAGCCAATGAGAAATAGACCGGATGAAACAGTGCGGGCAGTATCCTCGACCATGTCAGCACCGCATAAGAGGTGGAATAGGCTGACAGCACGCTGCTCAAGGCGAAAACAATCAGACAGAACACCAGCATCTTCTTCCTGTTGTAATTCGACAGAAAAAGCACCATCACTGGCCCGCAAGCCGCCACGATCAATGCGAATAAGCCAACCAAGGCGCCGGCCTGGGCGATGCTCACGCCAAACCTACTGGTCAGGACAGGCAAGATGCCAACCACGCCAAACTCGATGGTATAGACCCCGAACAAGCCCAAGGCGATGAAAAAGATGGGCGAAATCAATCGCATGCTTATCTCCATTCAGAAAACGAAGCATCGAGAGGCCTGCCTCAGGGCCAGGCCAGCCATCCCCTTATCCCCGCTCCGCCGCTCCGACCACCAGCGGCCAAGGCGGGTTGAACAAGCGAGTGGAAACATTCCCGCCGCTGCCTGACAGGCAAGCCAAGAACAGCCTTAGCGGCGGAGGGGGTCGATGCGGACAATCAGAACCAGGCACGCGCGCAACGTTATGACGCCGCTCGCGCCAGCAAATCATTCCTCGCCATAGACGGCGTTGCACAAGTCCACGGTAAATTGGCCGAACATGCCTTCGAACGCCGTATTTGTGAACGCCACCACGCTCAGCTTGCGCGAAGGGTCGACAAACCATGAATGGCCATACGCGCCGCCCAGGCGCCAGCTGCCCGCCGATTCCGGCGTCTGGGCCAGCTGCGGATCCTTCAGGATGGTGAAGCCCAGGCCAAAGCCGCGGCCGGGCCACGGTGCCAGCTCCAGCCCACCGGCCTGATTGCTCGCCATCTCCGCGACCAAAGCCGCCGGCAGCACATTTCCCCCGCCTTGGCGCAAGGTTTCCAGGAAGTGCAAAAATTCCCCGGCCGTGCCTATCATGCCGGAGCCGCCGGAATGAAAAGCCGACTCGTTAAACGCCCGCCCTGGCGCGAAGCTCAGGCCCTCAGTGCCTTCGAAGACCGGCACCACCTCCAGCTCGCCCATCCGCTTCGGCTCGGGCTCGGCATTGACATAGGCCGCGGCCAAGCGAGTTTGGTCAGGCACGGCAAACGAGGTCTCGCCCATGCCCAGCGGCTCGGTGACCAATACGCGGACCGCGTCAGCAAGCGTGCCCCCAAACACTCTCGCGATCACGGCGCCCAACACATCGGTAGCCAAGGAATAGCCCCAGGCCGTGCCCGGTTCGTACAGCAGCGGCGCGGAAGCGATGCGGCGGATATTTTCTTCCAGACTCAGATCGGACAACTCCATGCCATCCGACACACCAGCGCGCTTATATTCTTCGCCACCCGCCCTCTCCAGGAAGCCGTAAGTCAGCCCCGCGGTGTGCGTCAGCAGATGGCGCACCGTCAGCGCCGCTTCCGCGCCGCCGGCCAGCCGCGGCCGAAATTCCGGCAACCAGCGGCTGACCTCATCTTCCAACGCGAGGCGTCCCTGAGCGACCAGCGCCAGCGCCGCCGCGGACACGATGGGCTTGGACACCGACGCGAGGCGGAACAGCGTGTCCAGCTGCATCGGTGTGCCAGCCTCTCGGTTCGACATGCCTTTCGCCCGCTGATAAACCAGCTTCCCATCTTGTGCGACCAGCACCACCACGCCGACTAGTCTTTTGTCCCTCAACGCCTGCTCAACCACGGTGTCGATGCGGCTGCCCCACCCCCGCTTCCGCAGATCGAATATTTCAGCGGATTTATCATCATTCGTCATAAACATATAAATTTCCGTGCATTTCATTCCCAATCAAGAAATATGTTAACGGAATAAACTATAAAAGATTATTCATGCCATTGAAATAGATTAAGATTCCGATATGAATGGACTAAATAGTCCGGAATGGGAGCATTCGATTTGGACAGCATCAGCGGTTTTGCCATCTTCGTTCTGGTCGCAGAAAGCAGGAATTTCGCTTCCGCAGGCCGTCAGCTTGGAATCTCGTCGTCCGCAGTCGGGAAAAGCGTGGCCAGATTGGAAGAACGCCTTGGCGTCAGGTTGCTGCACCGCAGTACGCGCAGCATAACCATGACTTATGAAGGGGAATTATTCCTCGAACGATGCAAACGCATCCTGTCCGAAGTGGAAGCTGCGAAACAGGAGCTATCTCATGCGGCAGAAGCGCCACGGGGAAAGCTAAGAATCAGCCTCCCACTGGTTGGCGGGCTGTTGAATCCCATTTTGGCCAATTTCATCCACCACTATCCTGAAGTCGAACTCGAACTCGACTTCACCGACCGCCTCTCGGACGTAATAGAAGAAGGCCTGGATGCCGTAATACGCTCCGGCGAACCCAATGACTCCAGATTGATGTCGCGCCGCCTGGGTTCCTTCCGCCTGGCGATTGTAGGCTCGCCGGAATATTTCAAACGAAACGGAGTGCCGGAATCCCCGCAAGATCTGTTAAAGCACAGGTGCTTTCATTATCGCTTCTCCAGCAGCGGCAAGTTCGAGCGCTGGCCATTTCGCAAGAATCCAAACGACCCCGAATTGAAAATACCGGTGTCCATGGTCTGCAATACCATAGAATCCCTTATTTATGCAGCCATCCAAGGCCATGGAATTACCTGTGTGCCGGACTTCTCCATCCGCGATGCTTTACAGAATGGAACGTTACGCACAATTCTCGATGAATACACCGAACATACCGGAACATTCAGAGTATTATGGCCTTCCAATCGGCACATGCCGCCAAAACTGAGGGTGTTTATCAATTTCATATGCGAACACATCCCACTCAGGGATGCCGCATCCACATGACTCAAGCAACTCACTCATATTTGAATGAAATAGCGCCGCAACGCACTGAAAACTGTGGTGCCGCGGCGGTCATAGCCAGAATATTCAAGCTTGCTTGATTTGAGACGGGATATGATCCGTCACCTGATACAGGTGATACTCCCAAATTCCCGCTTCTTTCAATTTATTGTAACGAGATAGAAATTCGCCATCCTGGAACAGGGTCTCAAACTCCGCCTGACTCAACCATTTCGCCTGATTGATCACGGTCTTACCATCCACGCTTTTATACAAGTGGCTCCATTCGAAACTGGGATAATGCTGGGCAACGTAAGTCACCGTCTCACGCAGCACATCCAATGCCAAGTCTTGCTTGCCCTCGTTGACATGCACAACGTTGACCAGAAAGACTTCGGCGCTCTGCTGCCGTTCAACGGATACTTCGGTTTCTTTCACTTGGGCTGCGACTTCAATCATTTCTCTCTCCTGTCCGACATTCTTTTCCGAGACGACACGCTGTCGCCTGTTTCATCCACGCATCACGCATTCAACAAGTGAGAAACCGCCAACTTGCCGTCCTGCCACAGCAACGGCGAAATCTCGTCCTCGACCTCAACCGCCTTGACCTGTCCAATCACGATTTCATGGCTGCCGTAAGTAAAGGTATCGACCACAGCGCAGCACAGCACCGCCTGCGCGTTTTTCAGGCATGGCAATCCGTTCAAACTGGTCCAGTCGCCGTATTCGAAGCGCTCCTGGCCCTTCACCTTGCCGCTGAAGACAGGCACCAGCGGATTGGACTCTACGGTCAGCATGTTGACGGCAAACCTCCCTGCTCGCATCAAGGGATGGAACATGCTGGCCGAATGGTTGACGCAGATAAGAACAGCCGGCGGTTCGGTGGACACCGAGCTCACCGCGGTCGCCACCATGCCGAAGCGCTGGTCCTGCTCTCCGGTCGTGATGATCGACACCGTGGCGGTCAGTCTGCGCATCGCTTTCTTGAAACCCGTCAGGATGGCATCCTGCTGCCCAGTTCCCGCGATGTCGATTCGCTCGCTTCCCAATTTCTCAACCAATGCCGGTCGTACAAGATCGAAAGCCATGCCTGTTTCCTTGATGCTTTTCATCACGCCACCTTGATCAGTGTGGTTTCGGGAGTGAAAGGCGCGCGCAAACCTTCTTGCTCCATCAAGGGGAGCACGTCGCGGACGAAATCTTTCAGCCCGGTGTGATAATCCAGCCAGGTCAGGCAAATTCCGTCCACGCCCAGCTCGGAATAACGCTTGAATTGCTCGACGATCATTTCCGGGGTGCCGATCAGCGGCACCCCGGCGAAACCGGCTTTGATGTGGTAGCGGAACCTTTCCGCTTCTTCGGTAGAGCCGAACATGCCGGTATTGATGCCGAGTTCGCGGGTGATATTGCTGCAAGCCTCGTCATCGCCCATTTGATTGACGTAGTAATCGAGGTATTTTTCCGCCTCCTCCAACGAGTCCCGCTGCACCACGTAGGCGTAACACCAGATTTTCAGATCGCGGCCGAACTCGATGCGCGCCAGATCGCGATAGGAGCGGATCTGGTCCCGGATCGCGTCATCGCCGTCCTCATGCTTGAGAATGAGGTACGCTGCATCGCAATGCTGCGCGCAGAAGCGTTTTCCGCGCGGCGAGCCGCCTGCGTTCATCAGGAAAGGACGGTTTAGCGGCTTGGGGTCGGAAACAGCGTTCGTTAGCGTGAAATACTGCCCGTTGAAATTGAATTCACCCGGATCGCCCCACGCCTTTTGCACAACGTGCAGCCATTCGTCAGCCTGGGCATAGCGGGCTTCGTTATCCAAACTCACGCCATTGAACATGCCCATCTCGGAGGTGAACCAGCCGCAGATCATGTTCAAACCGAAGCGGCCACCGCTGATATGGTCTATCGTCATCGCCTGTTTGGCGGCGAACAAGGGATGCACGGTCGACAGATGGGATGTCGCCATGATGGCGATCTGATCCGTCAGCGCCGCCATGCCGGCCGCCCACGCGTAGGTTTCGTAGGACAGGCCCTCCGGATTGCTTTTCCCGCCGAACCCTCGCCAGCGGCCAACAGGCACCAGCGCCTCCAGCCCGGCGGCGTCGGCCAGCTTGGCCACCTCCAGATTCCCGGTCCAGTCGTTGGCGGCCAATCGCTCCGGCGCCGCGCTGAAGGTGCATCCCCCATCGATATTCAATCCGAAAACGCCCAGCTTCATCTTGTTCTGGCTGACGAATAAGGGGTTCGGCTTTCTATTCAACATCGCTTTCGTAGACATCGTCGCTTCCTTGAAATAATTTCTGTGAGATCAAAATGAGCATCGCAGCGCCAATCCGAGCGGAGAGCCGCCTCATGTCAGCATCTCCAGCGGATTGGCCCTACAAACCTCATCCACCCTTGCGGCGCTCAAGCCGAATTCGTGGAAATATCCCCGGCTCATCTCCAGCCAGGTCGCAATGTCAGGCTGGCTGACCTGCCCCAGGTCGGAGCTGTATATCACCCGGGGCAACGCCGAGAGCACCCGGCTAAAATCCTCCTTGTCCTGGTAGCCCAACAGATACGTCAGCGCAGTCTGTTCGACATACACCATCGGCGCCTGGCCAATGTCCGCCAGATCGTCGGCATTCAGCCCGGTCAGCGGATTGGCAGGCTGATTCAGCATCAGCCTCGGCACATCGAACCTCACCGCCGCGTCCACCAGCCGCAATACTTCGTCGCGGTTGGCATGCCCGGTCGAAATCACGATCGGATAATCCTTGGCCATCCGCAGCACGTCGCAGGCGGCTACGGTCAGGCGGCCATCCTCGCCCGACACGGTCAGCGGCCCGATTTCCTTGTCGCGCAAAATGGAATGGCTGAGGCTCCGCGACAGCCGGCTGTTGTGCTTGCGGCCAGTGACCGTCGGCAAGTGGACTATCAACCTCAAGGGCCCCTCACCGTGCTGGCAAAGCGAGCGTTCCACCACCCTGGTATCTATGCCGCCGGCAATTTCGTTCAGCACAATGGACCCCGAAACCGGCAGTCCTAGCTGCCTCGCCTCCCACGCCTGCGCTGCCGTGCATCCCAGATGGTTTTTCAGCACAACCCAGCCTTCCTCCTGGGCGTAATGCTGAGCCGCACCCACCACGGAATGGCGCCTGATATAGGCATCTGGGCCGGCATGGTAGTGAACGTCGATGAAGGATGCCTTGTGGATGGCGAGCTCGCCGGCCTGGTCTGCTACGCGGATCACAACGCGATCTCCAGATGTTCGCGGACTGCCCGCACTACCCCGTCGGGATCGTCCTGCAAAGGCCGCATGCCCCCGCCCTTCACTTCTAACCGCGCATGTCCGCCATGGTCACCGCATGCCACGTTGACATCCCGCACCAACTGCGACTGCTCTCCGTAGACATGCAACAGCCGTCCTGCATAAGCCCGTATCTGTTCCGTGACATCAATATCGCGTAGCAATCCGAACCCCTGTTCCAGACGCCGGCACTGATTCAATCTGTCTCCCGTGATGTCCTCCATTGGCGACGCAGCTTGCACACCCTCTGGCAGTACATACCGGTTCAACAGCATCAATGCCTCCTCCAGCCTTCTCTGTCCGGCCAAATCCGCCATTGCGCCCAGCCTATAGTTGAGCCGGTCATCTGCCTTGCTAGGAGCGGAAATCAACAGCGCCTTTTTTGCCCGGACGCCTCCCAGTCGGTAAAGCAAAGTTTGGGCAAGACAGCCACCCAAAGCGGAGCCGGCCAGTAATTCGATTTCTCCCAACACTTCCAGCTCACGCGACCATGCGTCGAACAGGCGCGCGAAATCGGCGGGGCCGTCCTCCAACAGAGACAGCGTGTCGAAAATTCTGACCCGGAATCCGGCCGCCACCAATTTCTCCGTCAGCGGAGCGAAAAATTCTCCCTTGTCCCACTCCGGCATCACCGGCGACATCACTACCGCCAGGCGGACGCCACCGCCGTATTCGGCGTATACAGGCATGACCTGTCCCATTTTCCCTCCACTCTCCTCCGCCCCGCGGCGGCTTGATTCAGCTGAAGAATCGTTGCGCGCGGGTCAACTCGGCTTGCGCGCCGGAAACCAGCTCCTCCACGATCCGGCCGGCCGGCTGCACATCGCGCACCAGGTCCACCACCTCGCCCGACCAGATGGCCCGGACATTCAGATCATCGTTGCGCACCGCCTCGACATAAGCGGCGGCGACCTCGGCCGGCGCCGTCAGCAAGTCGCCCTCGCGGCTGGCCCAGACATCGGAAAAATCGTTAGCCAGCGCGCGGCCGCTATACTCCTGCGGCCACTCGATGCCGCGCACCAGATCGAACGCCCGGGTTCTGACCGTATCACCCGCCACCGCCTGCAGCAGGCGCTGCTTGAATGCCGGCGATGGGAGCGCTTCTTCCGCGGCGACCAGCCGGGTTCCCAGCATCACGCCATCGGCACCCAGCGCCAACGCGGCAGCCATGCCCCGCCCGTCGGCGATACCCCCCGCGGCGATCAGCGGCGCTGCAGAACCGACCGCGTCTCGCACCGCCGGGATCAACGGCAACGACGCCCGACGGAGGCTATGGCCGCCTGCTTCGGCGCCCTGCACGATCAGAGCGTCCGCGCCGGCGTCCAGCGCCGCAAGCGCCTGCTCCACCTCGTGCACCTGCACCACCACCTTCGCGCCCTGCTCCCGAATTGGTTTCAGAAACGGCTTGACATCACCGAACGAGAGCGCCACCACATTCGGTCCATAGCTGAGCGCCAGATCCAATAGTTCAAACCGCTTGGCGACGGTGAACATCACCAGCCCCACACCCCACGGCTGTTCCACGTCGGCCATCAGCCCCAGTTCCGCCTTCATCCAGTCTGGATCGCCATAGCTGGCGCCTACTAGGCCCAGACCGCCGGCGCGCGATACCGCCGCGGCTAGGCGGCCGCCGGAGACCCCACCCATAGGGGCCAGCACGACGGGATGCTTGATTCCAAATAATTCGGTTACTGCTGAGTTGAAGCGGGTCATAGTTTGTCCTTACATCTATTAAGTCTCGGTGGCTCACGACTTGACCGCATCCGCGGCCGCGGCGAGCCAAGGCTGATCGTAACGGTACAGGGCGCGCGCTTCGGCCAGTGTGGAGCCCCGCTCCACCTCGGCGATGATTCTGCGCTCGGTCTCCTCCACTGCCTTGGCCCGCCGCACCACTTCGTCGGCCTGGGCGCGGGGAATGACCAGGCAGCCGCTGGCGTCCGCGACGATCAAATCGCCGGGATGCACCGCCACGCCGCCTATCTCCACCGGCACCTGGGTGGCGCTTAGCTGCACGCGGTTCTTGCCCGACTGCATGAAGACCGCCTTGCTGAACAGCGGATAACGAACCTGATTGATGGTGTCGATATCGCGCGCGGCGCCGTCGATGAGCGTGCCGCTGATGTTGCGGCGCACCGCGACATGGGTCAGGATGTCGCCCCAGATCGTGCAATCGGCTCGGCCCGCGTTGCTGGAGACGATGACCGAGCCGGCCGGTACCTGATCGATATAATTCGCAGCGTTCTTGAAGCCTGCCTCGTCGCCCACCGGCTGATAGCGGACGGTGTAGGCGAACCCCACGCAGCGGGTACCAGGCACGCGCTGGACCAGGCCCGGCAATCCACCGGCGATGCCGAGGCTGTCCAGCGCGTCGGACAGGCTCGCTGTGTCCAGTTCGCAGCAGTCACCCAGCAGCTGTTCATCGAGGCTGTTTGGCAGATCCTTGTTGATTTCCATCATTTCTCCTCGTTGAGCGCGAATCCGGACACTAGGCGGCCGGCTGCTTTGTCGGCGCTGCGAGCGATGATCGCCGCCGCCATCTCGCGCGTGGAGGCGTTGCCGCCCAGATCGTAAGTGCGGCACGCGCTGCGGGCGGTCTCGGCCACCGCGGACTGGATCGCCGCCGCTTCGCGGCGATAACCTAGGTGTTCCAGCAACATCGCAATGGTCAGGAACATCGCGCTGGGATTGGCCTTGTTCAGTCCGGCGTAGGCAGGCGCGCTGCCATGCACCGGCTCGAAATAGGCGCCCGCGTCGCCGATGTTTGCGCTGGGTGCCAGGCCCAGGCCGCCCATCACGCCGGCGCCAAGATCGGACAGAATGTCGCCGAACATGTTTTCCGCCACGATCACGCCGAAGCGCTCCGGCCGACGGACCATCCACAACGCCACGGCGTCGACGTTGTCGATGTGATGGGAGATATCCGGATAATCGGCCGCGACCGACTCCAGGATTTCCCTGGCGAATGCGCCGCTATGGCGCAGCACGTTGGGCTTGTCCGCCAGCGTCACCCGGTCGAAACCCTGGCTGCGGGCGTACTCGAATGCGAAGCGGAACAGCCGGCTCAAGCCGTGCCGCGTTTGCAGCCGCACCGACATCGTCGCGTCATCAGGACCGGCACGCCGCCAGGGGGCGCCGCTGGCCTCACGGCCGGACAGCACCGGCTCGAACTCGGCCGGAATCCGCGCGAAGTCCAGCCCCGCGTATAAGCCTTCCGTGTTCTCGCGGATCACGGTGAAACGGTAACGTCCCTCCCCCAGAACATCGGTCACCGGGCGGATATTGGCGTACAGGCCCAGACGCTGGCGCAGTTGGATCACCGGCGATACGAAAGCATGCCCGGTGCCGCGCAACGACAACGGCAGCGCGGCCTCCGCCTCGCGCGGCGGCTTGCTGGTGATAGCGCCCAGCAGAGCCGCGTCGCATGAGGCGATCCGGTCCCAGGTCTCCTGCGGCACCGTATTTCCCTCACGGCGCCAGCATTCCCAGCCAATGTCGGCGAACACCAACTCGCACGGCAAGCCCAAGGCGTCCAACACCGGCAGAGCGGCCTCCATCACTTCGATGCCGATGCCGTCGCCCGGCATCACGCATATCCGATGGCGCGGCACCGCGCGTTGAACCGGAAGCGAGCTCATCAGGCGGCTCCCAGAATCGCGCCCGGGGCATTCACCAAACCGACACCGTGGCTGCCGACCTCCTCGCGCAGCGAGCGCAGCTTCTGGAACCAGGCGCTTTCCGTGGGATTAGGCAGGCTGGCGGCGATTTTCTGCTTCGCGTCGAAGGAGATGTTGTAGGCACCGAGCATGATGTCGATCAGCGGCAACGGCAGGCTGCTGAGTTCGACGTTCTCGGAGGCGTGGGAGGACAATTCGAGAATCTTGACTAAATCATAACCACTTTGCATATTCAGCCGATCCAGATAAGCCACAATCATGCCTAGGTGCAAATTCCCAGCGCCCTTGCCCATGCCACAAATGGAGGCGTCGATGTACTCGGCACCGGCGTCGACCGCGGCAATGGCGTTGGACAGCGCCAGCGTGAGATTGTTATGGGCGTGGAAGCCCAAGGGTAGCCGGGTGCGGGAGCCGATCTTGCCGATTAGCCTTTGTACGTCGGTAGGGATCATATTGCCGTTGGAGTCGGCGAACACAATCAGGTCCGCGCCCGCGTCTTCGGAACGCAATGCCATCGCGCTGATGTCGGCAAACGGCGTCTTTGTGACGTGGGTGATGTTGGAGCTGACCATGAAGCCTAGGCGTTTCGCAGTGGCCAAGGTCTTCATGCTGTTTTCCAGTTGGTCCGGGCGAATACAGACGCGGATCTTGGCCACGCCATGCTCGGCCAACATAACCAGGTCGCTTTCTTCGATGTTCTGCGGGTGCACCATCACGCACAGCTTGGATCGCCCCTGAACGGCCTGTTGCAGCGCGTTGATATACTCACTCGTCACCGAACTGGTCAGCCCATGCTCCTGGCGCTTAGCAAAAGTGCCCTTGCAATAGCCAATCTCGATAAATGGTATGCCGGCTTCGGCCAGATTTTGGGCAGCATGCGCCGCAAACTCAGGAGTAAAGTTGAAATTATTCCGATAACCGCCATCGCGAAGCGTGACGTCGACAAGGTGGATGTTTTTCATAGATCAAGTTCCAATTGGTTAGATATGCTTTAAAAAACTCGGACAACAAGATCAAATAACAACAATAAAATCATTTAGATAAAGCAAAAACTTCTAAATTAAAAATCCACACCAGCACAGATAGTGAGCAATTGTTGACCATTCTATGTTCGACATTTCTTGCTTTCATCATCCAAAAGGATGATGTTTATGTCATAAAAAATAATTAAATAGGTAAATGTTTTTTTATTTCAAAAATATTTTCTTTTAGAAAAATAACTTTCAAAAAACAACAAAATGCGTGAAATTATCACCAGAAGAGCCATTGACCCCTCTAGCTAGATAACAACGGGACGATGAGCGGAAAGTAGAGAAGAAGGGGAAAAACCGTAAGAAAAGACCACGGCCGCCTTAGAGGCGGCCGCGCAATGGGTAGATTCATCAACGCGCCGGAACCGGCGCGCTGCGTTCAAAATACAAACTCAGTCCTTACGCAGGTTTGTGACGACAAACATAGCGGCAGCGATCGACACCGCGCCCAGAATAATGGCAAACGTGGTCGCGCCGGCACTCAAGCCCACTCTGTCGATGAGGAAACCCGTCGCCACCGGCAGCAAGCCAGCCGGAATATAGCCGCCGATATTCATCACCGCGTTGGCTTCCGCCCGACGATGAGCTTCGACATGCATGCCGATCAGCGTCAGGCCGCCCAGCTGGCCCAAGCCCTGCCCCGCGCCGGCGAAAACTGCCGCAGCGATCAGCCACGCCGGCTGCGAGGCATGCACCGCGCTCGCCACGCTGATCATGGCCAGCAGCGTCGAACCGGCGCCGATCAGGAAAATGCTGCGTATCGACAGGTTCTTGACCACGAACTGCAGACCCGTGGCGGTCAGGAACATCACGCAAGCCGTGCCGCCCGCCAGCAAGGGGCTGGTGATGTGCAGCAGCTTGGACAGCAGCGACGGCCCCAGCGACAGCACGAAGGACGTCGCGGTGATGCCCGGCGCGAACACCGAGATGCCATAGGCCAGATGACGGCGGTTGGCGCGCGGCACGCTGGGCAGGCGCAGCCGCCAGCCCGGCGCCGCCTTGGCCGCCGGCTTCACCGGCAAGGTCAACGCCACCAGCAGCGCGCTGGCGAGCACGCACATCTCTATCGCGAAGATAGGCACGATGGGCTGAGCCAGCACCTGGGCCAGCGCGCCGGCCAACAGCGGCCCCAGACCGGCGCCCAGCACCATGGAGATCGAAGCCGCCAGCGAAGCCTGCCGCTTGCGCTCCGGCCCGCCAACATCGACGACCGACGCCATCCCCGCCGATACGATGACGCCGACCGCCACCCCGGTCAGCAAGCGGGCGATGCCCAGCTCGATGATGGAGCTGGCCGTGGCGAACAGGGCGCAAGCGACGCCGGCGGCCAGCAGGCCCGGGATCAATACCGGTTTGCGGCCATAGCGGTCGGACAACTGGCCCGCGACCAGCAGCGTCAGCAACAGCCCCGCGATATAGGCGGCGAAAATGACGGTCAGGGTGCCGGACGAAAAGCCCATTGCGTGCTGCCAGCGTACATAAAGCGGCGTGGCTGAATTGGACAGCATGAATACGGCGGTAACCATCCACGCGGCGAGCCACATCCGCGACGAGGAGACCTGGCTGGCCGGCGCCGCCCCTAGTTCAGTCTGTTTTGAAACGGTGGTCATGATGACTCCATATATCGACGTTGTACGAGTTTTATCGAACTTAACACAGTTCGACAAAATTCGTACAACGGTTCATCATAAGGGCATGAACACTGTCGCCCCCACGCCACCCGAACTGCCGCCACCGCTGCCGGAACCGGCGCGCGAAGAACTAAAGCTGGAAACCGTGCTGGCCGCGCTGGCGGATCCGCTGCGCCTGCAGATCATCCAGAAGCTGCTGCTGGAGTCGGAAGACTACGACCACCCCTGCGGCTGGTTCGGCTTCGATCGTCCCAAATCCTCGCTGACCCATCATTTCAAGGCCTTGCGCGAAGCCGGCCTGATCCGGCAACGACAATACGGCCTGGAGCGGCGCAGCCGCGTCCGCGACGAGGATCTTGAACAGCGCTTTCCCGGCCTGCTGGCGCTGGTCAAGAGCTGGCGGTCTCCCGGCGCCTGAGCGGCGCGCGGCAATGAAAAAAGCCACATCCCCGCAGGGATGTGGCTTTGTCAGGTCAGCGCAGACCGGTCAGCTGATGCGTTCGATCAACGCGCCGACGGCGCCCAGCTTCTTCTCGATGTACTCGTAGCCGCGGTCCAGGTGGTAGATGCGGTCGACGATGGTTTCGCCCTCGGCCACCAGGCCGGCGATCACCAGGCTGGCGGAGGCGCGCAGGTCGGTGGCCATCACGGTGGCGCCGGACAGCTTGTCCACGCCCTTGACGATGGCGGTGTTGCCTTCCACTTCGATGTTGGCACCCATGCGGTTCAATTCCGGCACGTGCATGAAGCGGTTTTCGAAGATGGTTTCGGTCACCACGCCGGCGCCTTCGGCCACGCAATTCAGCGTCATCAGCTGCGCCTGCATGTCGGTCGGGAAGGCCGGGTACGGCAGGGTGCGGAAGTTGACGGCTTTCGGGCGCTGCTTCATGTCCAGCGAGATCCAGTCGTCGCCGCACTCGATCAGCGCGCCGGTTTCGCGCAGCTTATCCAGCACTGCTTCCATGCTCTTGGGCGCGGCGTTGCGCAGCACCACGTGGCCGCGGGTCATCGCGCCGGCCACCAGGAAGGTGCCGGCCTCGATGCGGTCCGGCATCACCGCGTATTCGGCGCCATGCAGTTTTTCCACGCCTTCGATCACCAGCTGGTCGGTGCCGATGCCGCTGATCTTGGCGCCCATCGCCACCAGGCAATTGGCCAAGTCGGTCACTTCCGGCTCGCGCGCAGCGTTTTCCAGGATGGTGGTGCCTTCGGCCAGGGTGGCGGCCATCAGCAGGTTCTCGGTGCCGCCCACGGTCACCATGTCCATCACGATGCGGGCGCCGCGCAGACGCTTGGCGTGCGCCTTGACGTAGCCGTGCTCGATCGACACTTCGGCGCCCATCGCCACCAGGCCCTTGATGTGCTGATCGACCGGGCGGCTGCCGATTGCGCAACCGCCGGGCAGGGACACGGTGGCCTCGCCGAAGCGCGCCAGGGTCGGTCCCAGCACCAGGATGGAGGCGCGCATGGTCTTCACCAGATCGTACGGCGCCACCAGGCTGTCCAGTTGCGAGGCGGTGATTTCCACTTCGTGCACGTTGTCGGTCATCACGCGCACGCCCATGCCTTGTAGCAGCTTCTGGGTGGTGGCGATGTCGCGCAACATCGGCACGTTGGTGAAGCGCATGGTGTCGGCGGTCAACAGGCCGGCGCACAGGATGGGCAGCGCGGCGTTCTTGGCGCCGGAAACGCGGATCTCGCCATTCAGCGGGCCGTTGCCGATGATTTTCAGTTTGTCCATTTTTCAAAAACCTCATAAACCACGCACGAGCCAGCAAACAGAAAAGATTCGGCCACGAACCCCACGAAACGACACGAACAAAGCGAAAAACTCATCGCTTGCCCTGTACGCACGAGCGGTGATCTGACCATCTATCTTTACGTGTTTTCCGTGGATTTCGTGGCGAAATAAATCAATCAGCCCTGCAGCTTGGCCCATTCGTCCGGCGTGGCGGCTTTGACGATGGACAGCGCGTGGATTTCATTGCTGGCCAGGCGGCTGGCGATCACTTCCTTCACTAGGCGGTGGCGATCAATCAGGCGCTTGCCCTCGAACGCGGCGGCCACCACGGTGGCGTAGAAGTGGTGGCCGTCGCCCTCCACTTTAAGATAGGTGCATTCGAGGCCAGCCTCGATGTATTGCTTCACTTGCTCTGGGGTCATTTGGATGGTCCGGTGCGAATTGCGAATAGGGTTCAGTGGCGCAGCTTGTAGCCGGCCTGGATCAGGCGCAGCGCCAGCGCGGCAAGCAGCGCGAAGCAGCCCGCCACCACGCCGGCCGACAGCCAGGGGCTGACATCGGCCTGGCCGAAGAAGCCATAGCGGAAGCCGTCGATCATGTAGAACACCGGGTTGGCGTGCGACACGGCGTACCAGAACGGCGGCAGGCTGTGAATGGAGTAGAACACGCCGGACAGGAAGGTCAGCGGCATGATCAGGAAGTTCTGGAAGGCGGCCAGCTGGTCGAATTTTTCCGCCCAGATGCCGGCGATCACGCCCAGCGTGCCCAGCACGCCGCATCCCAGCATGGCGAACAACAGCGCCCACAGCGGCTGCGCCGGCAAGGGCAGGCCGAACCAGGCGGTCACCAGCAGCACGCCGGCGCCGACGGCCAGGCCGCGCACCACGGACGCCAGCAGGTAGGCGAGGAAGAATTCGGCCGAGGTCAGCGGCGGCAGCAGCAGGAACACGATGTTGCCGGTGATCTTGGACTGGATCAGGCTGGAGGAGCTGTTGGCGAAGGCGTTCTGCGCCATCGACATCATGGCCAGGCCGGGAATCAGGAAGGCGGTGTAGCTGACGCCGGGGTAAGCCTCGACATGGCTGGACATCACATGGGCGAAGATCAGCTGGTACATCAGCGCGGTCAGCACCGGCGCGGCGACGGTCTGGAAGGCCACCTTCCAGAAGCGCACCAGCTCCTTCTTGAACAGGGTGAGGAAGCCTATCATGCCGCGCCTCCATTCATCATCTTGACGAACACGCTTTCCAGATCCGTCTCCACCACGTTCAGCTCGCGCACCTCCACGCCGGCCAGGCGCAGCTCGGCCAGCACGCTTTCCAGCTCGGACAGATCCGCCAGCTGCAGCACCGCGCGGCCATCCTCGTCGCGCAGCTTGCGCGCGGACAGGCTGTCCGGCAGCGCGCCGGACAGCTTCACCGCCACTTCGCGGCGCGCGCTGTGGGCCAGCAGCTTGTCCTTGTTCTCCAAGGCGATCAGCCTGCCCTTCTTCAGCATGGCGATGCGGCCGCACAGGGCCTCGGCCTCTTCCAGATAGTGCGTCGTCAGCACGATGGTGTGGCCGGCCTGGTTCAGCTCCTGCACAAACACCCACAGGCTCTGCCGCAGCTCGACATCGACGCCGGCGGTCGGCTCGTCCAGCACCATCACCGGCGGGCGGTGCACCAGCGCCTGCGCCACCATCACTCGCCGCTTCATGCCGCCGGACAGGGCGCGCATATTGCTGTCGGCCTTGTCGGACAGGCCGAGCTTGAACAGCAGCTCGTCGATCCAGTCGTCGTTGCGGGCCAGGCCGAAGTAGCCGGACTGGAAGCGCAGCGTTTCGCGCACCGACAGGAAGGGATCGAACACCAGCTCCTGCGGCACCACGCCCAGCGCGCGGCGCGCCTGCTTGAAGTCGCGCACCACATCGTGGCCCATCACGCGGATGCTGCCGCTGTCCGGGCGCGCCAAGCCGGCCAACGCCGAGATCAGCGTGGTCTTGCCGGCGCCGTTGGGGCCGAGCAGCGCGAAGAACTCGCCGGGCTGGACGGTGAAACTCACCTGGTCCAGCGCCTGCAGTTGGCCGTAGCGCTTGCTGACGGCCTCGATTTCGATAGCGTGGGGCATGAAAACCATGACGCCACCAAGGCGACGGCTAAGGGGCCGAGTCCGCGCTAGTGGCTTGAGAAAAAAGCGCAATTATAGCGCCGGCGCGCGCTCAAGTGGTAAGTTGTTCCATGACTTCCGGCTTGAAAATGCCGCGGTACAAATATTGCAACAAGCGGCTGGCCGCCACCGTGGCATCCGGCCCCGGCTGCTCGATCACCAGACGGTTCATCAGGCCGTCGTGCAGCGACTGCAGCACCATCGCCGCCTCTGCCGGCTCGACGCAGCCATAGGTCTGGCCCTGCTCCTTCGCCGCCTGCACCACCTGGCGCAGCAAGCCCCTGGCCTCATGCATATGGGCCACGCATTCTTCGTGGATGGGCTCCAGTTCGCCCACATGCTCGCTGCGCAGAAACAGGATCAACAGGATGCGCCGCACCTGCGGATTCTGCTCGATCAGCGTCAGCAGCCGGTGGCTGTGCTCCCACAGCGCCCGCGCCGGGTCGCTGCCGGCGCTGAGCAGCAACTGCTCGCGCATATCGTCGAACGACGGGGCAACCCGGTCCAGCATGGCCCGATACAGATCCAGCTTGTTCTGAAAATGCCAATACACCGCGCCACGGGTCAGCCCGGCGGCGGCGGCGATATCCGCCAGCGTGGTGCGCGATACGCCGCGCTCGCTGAACAGCCGCTCCGCGGCGTCCAGCAGCTGCTGCCGCGTCTGCTCCGCCTCTTCGCGTGTCTTCCGTGCCATATCTGGATACTTTGCTAGAACTAGTACTAATTAATGAATTTTAACGCCCTATGCCTGTCGATATCGCGAGTCTTTTACATATCGGGACACTTCTTCATTTTACATACAGACGCGCATGTATGTAAAATGGTCGATCTTGGGACAGGCTTCCCCATTCCCGGGTCCCAATACAATGTATTAATGTAACTACTATCCGCTTCTGGATTTCTGAAGGATTCGAAACCATGCAAGGAATGACGCTTCTTCCGCGCGCAGCGCAAGGCCTGCTGCTGGGGGTGCTGGCTGCCAGCCTGGCGGCCTGCGGCCAAAAACCGGAGGCCAATGGCCCCGGCGCCATGCCTCCCGTGCCGGTGGCCGTGATCAAGGTGCAACCGGCCGATGTGCCGGTTTCGTATGAATTTGTCGGCCAGGCCGCCGGCTCGCGCGAAGTGGAAGTGCGCGCCCGCGTCGGCGGCATCCTGCAGAAGCGTTCCTACACCGAGGGCAAGCCGGTGAAGGCGGGCGACTTGCTGTTCCAGATCGATCCGGAGCCATTCAAGGCGGCGCTGGACCAGGCCAAGGGCAATCTGCAAGTGCAGCAGGCGCAGTTGCTGCGCACCAAGCAGGACTACGAGCGCATCCTGCCGCTGTTCAAGGAAAACGCCGTCAGCCAGAAGGACCGCGACGACGCCGTGGCCGCCTACAACGCCGCCAAGGCTTCGGTCGCCGCCGCGCAGGCGCAGGTGGAACAGGCGCAGATCAATCTGGGCTACACCCGCGTCACCGCGCCGATTTCCGGCATCACCAGCCAGGAGGCGCGCTCCGAAGGCAGCCTGGTGGCCACCACGGCCGACGCCAGCCTGCTGACCAAGGTGTCGCAGCTGGACCCGATCTACGTCAACTTCAGCATGTCCGACAGCGACATGCTGGGCCTGCGCAAGATGCAGCACGCCGGCAAGCTGAAGCTGGCCAACGGCGGCGGTTTCGAAGTGCTGCTTAAGCTTGCCGACGGCAGCACGTACGGCAAGACCGGCCATCTGAACTTCACCGACAGCCTGGTCGACACCAATACCGGCACCATCCGTTCGCGCGCCACCTTCGCCAACCCGCAAGGCAGCATCCTGCCGGGCCAGTTCGTGCGCGTGCAGCTGAACGGCGCGGTGCGCACCCAGGCCATCACCGTGCCGCAGCGCGCTGTGCTGACCACCCAGCAGGGCAAGATGGTGTGGGTGGTGGGCGAGGACGGCAAGGTTGCGCCGCGTCCCATCGTGACTTCGCAGGAAGTGGGTCTGAACGTGCTGGTCGAACAGGGCCTGAAGGCTGGCGACCAAGTCGCGGTGGACAACATCATCAAGCTGCGCCCCGGCGCCGCCGTCAAGCCGCATCCGTACCAGGCCGACGCCAGCGCGCCCGCCGCCGCGGCCAAGCAGTAATCGCAAGGGGAACCTGACTCATGTTTTCCGCTTTTTTCATCCGGCGACCGATCTTCGCCAGCGTGATCTCCATCGTGATCATGCTGGCGGGTCTGGCCGCCATCAAGGCGCTGCCGATCGAGCAGTACCCTGAAATCGTGCCGCCGGTGGTCAGCGTGACCGCCAGCTATCCGGGCGCCTCCGCCGAAGTGATCGCCAACACCGTGGCCGCGCCGCTGGAGCAGGCGATCAACGGCGTGGACGACATGCTGTACGTGCAGTCCAGCAGCGCCAGCAACGGCTCGCTGACGCTGTCGGTGTCGTTCAAGATCGGCACCAATCCGGACCAGGCGACCATCAACGTCAACAACCGCGTGCAATCGGTGCTGTCGCAGCTGCCGGAAGAAGTGCGGCGCCAGGGCGTCAATGTGCGCAAGAAGTCCACCGCCATTCTGCAGGTGATCTCGCTGTTCTCGCCGAACAATAGCCGCGACACGCTGTTCATCAGCAACTACGCGCTGTTGAACATCATCGACGAGCTCAAGCGCATCCCCGGCGTGGGCGACGTGGTCAACTTCGCAGGCCAGGACTACTCGATGCGGATCTGGCTGAAGCCGGACAAGCTGGCGCAGCTGAAGCTGACGCCGAGCGACATCGCGTCCACCATCCGCGAGCAGAACTCGCAGTTCGCCGCCGGCAAGCTGGGCGCCGAGCCGACGCCGCAGAAGCTGGACTTCACCTACACCGTGACCACCAAGGGCCGCCTGTCCGAGCCGGAGGAGTTCGAGAACATCATCGTGCGCGCCAATCCGGACGGCTCGTCGGTGAAGCTGAAGGACGTGGCCCGCGTGGAGCTGGGCGCGCTGTCCTATGACTTCCACGGCAAGCACAACGGCAAGGCCACCATCCCGATCGGCATCTTCCTGGCCCCGGGCGCCAACCAGCTGGCCACCGCGCAAGCCGTGGAAACCGAGATGAAGCGCCTGTCGGCCAACTTCCCGGACGGCATGTCCTACGGCATCCCGTACGACACCACCAAGTTCGTGGAAGTGTCGATCAAAGAGGTGTACAACACGCTGGCCGAGGCCATGGTGCTGGTCTTCCTGGTGGTGTTCCTGTTCCTGCAGAACTGGCGCGCCACGCTGATTCCCTGCCTGGCCGTGCCGGTATCCATCATCGGCACCTTCGCCGGTATGTATGTGTTCGGCTTCACCATCAACACGCTGACGCTGTTCGGCCTGGTGCTGGCCATCGGCATCGTGGTGGACGACGCCATCGTGGTGCTGGAGAACGTCGAGCGCCTGATGACGCAGGAAGGGCTGTCGCCGCGCGAAGCCAGCTTCAAGGCGATGCAGGAAGTGTCCGGCGCGCTGGTGGCCATCGTGCTGGTGCTGTGCTCGGTATTCATCCCGGTGGCCTTCCTGGGCGGCATCGCCGGCCAGATGTACAAGCAGTTCGCCATGACCATCGCGGTGTCGGTGGTGATTTCCGGCATAGTGGCGCTGACGCTGACCCCGGCCCTGTGCGCGCTGATCCTGAAGTCCGAACACCAGCACTCGAACCGCTTCTTCGAATGGTTCAACCGCTGGTTCGACAGCCTGACCAGCCGCTACGCCGGCGGCGTGGCCTTCATCAACAAGCGCGCGGTGCTGGCCATCCTGGTGTTTGGCGGCCTGATCGCGCTGTCCGTCGGCCTGTTCCGCACCATTCCGTCCAGCTTGGCGCCGGACGAGGACCAGGGCTATGTGCTGGCCGCCGCCTTCCTGCCGGACGGCGCGTCCCTGCAGCGCACGGCCGCCACCATGGACAAGCTGGACGCCATGATGGAAAGCAATCCGGCGGTGAAGGACCGCATGAGCTTCGCCGGCTTCGACATCCTGTCCGGCTCCAACAAAACCAACTCCGGCGTGTCCTTCATCACGCTGAAGCCGTGGGATGAGCGCAAGTCGCCGCAACTGTCGTCGATGGCGGTGGTGAAGGACATCTTCGGCAAGGGCATGATAGGCGTCACCGACGGCATGGTGCTGGCGTTCAACCCGCCGCCGATCTCCGGCATGTCCAACACCGGCGGCTTTGAAGCCTATGTGCAGGACCGCGCCGGCGGCAACTCGGTGGAACTGGGCGAAATCACCAAGAAACTGGTGGCCGCCGCCGCCAAGCGGCCGGAGCTGAAGGGCGTGCAAACCACCTTCTCCGCCAGCGTGCCGCAGGTCTTCGTCCAGCTGGACCGCAACAAGGCCAAGGCGCTGGGCGTGCCGATCAACAGCGTGTTCGACACCATGCAGAGCACCTTCGGCGCGCTGTACGTGAACGACTTCAACAAGTTCGGCCGCACCTTCCGCGTGCAGCTGCAGTCCGAAGCGCCGTTCCGCACCAAGGTGGACGACCTGCGCAACGTCTACGTGCGCTCGCAGACTGGCCAGATGATCCCGCTGACCGCGCTGGTGAACATCCAGCAAACCACCGGCCCGGAAATCCTGGAACGCTTCAACGTGTTCCCGGCCTCCAAGGTGGTGGGCGGCCCGGCTCCGGGCTACAGCTCGGGCCAGGCGCTGGCGGCGCTGGAAGAGGTAGCCAAGGAAACGCTGCCGGAGGGCTATACCCTGGCCTGGACCGGCTCGGCCTTCCAGGAGAAGTCCACCAGCGGCTCGTCCGCCCTGGTGTTCGGCTTCGGCATGATCATGGTGTTCCTGATCCTGGCGGCGCAGTATGAACGCTGGAGCCTGCCGATCTCGGTGCTGATGGCGGTGCCGTTCGCCGTGTTCGGCGCGCTGATGGCCAACTGGCTGCGCGGCCTGGCCAACGACGTGTACTTCCAGGTGGCGCTGGTGACGCTGATCGGCCTGTCGGCCAAGAACGCGATCCTGATCGTGGAGTTCGCGGTGCAGAAGATGGAAGAAGGCTTCAGCGCGATGGACGCGGCGCTGGAAGCCGCCCGCCTGCGCTTCCGCCCCATCGTGATGACCTCGCTGGCCTTCGTGCTGGGTTGCGTGCCGCTGGCGATTTCCAGCGGCGCCGGCTCCGCCAGCCGCCACTCCATCGGCACCGGCGTGATCGGCGGCATGCTGGCCGCCACCTTCATCGCCACCTTCTTCATTCCGCTGTTCTTCATCCTGATCATGAAGCTCGGCAAGCAGAAAACGCCTCAGGCCAAGCCCGAGGCAGGAGGAAACGCAGATGCTTAAGCGCGCCCTGATTCCCGTCGCCGTCGCGCTGGCGCTGTCGGCCTGCGCGGTCGGCCCCGACTACAGCCGGCCCAAGATCGACCTGCCGGCCGCCCAGGCCGGCGCCGACGCCCCGGCCGGCGCCGACGCCCCGGCTGTCAGCACCGACTGGTGGAAACAGTTCGACGACCCGGTGCTGAACCAGCTGATCGACGAAGCCGTCAAGAGCAACGCCGACTTGCAGCTGGCCGCTGCCCGCGCCGAGCAGGCCGCGGCCCAGGCCGGCATCGCGCGCGCGGCGCTGCTGCCCTCGCTGGGCGCCAACGCCGGCTACCAGAGCGGCCGCAGTTCCACGGAAACCGCCACGCGCGGCGCGCCGCTGGTCAACGACGTCCGCAACGCCAACCTGACGGCGGCGTGGGAAATCGACCTGTGGGGCAAGCTGCGCCGCAGCAATGAAGCGGCCCGCGCCAACTACACGGCCAGCCGCTACGACCGCGACGCCGCCCAACTGGCGCTGACCGCCCAGGTGGCGCAGACCTACTTCCAGCTGCGGGCGCTGGACGCCCAGCTGGACATCGCCAAGCGCACGTTGCAAAGCCGCGAGGAATCGCTGCGCCTGCAGACCAAGCGCTTCCAGGGCGGCCTGATCTCCGAGCTGGAGCAGCGCCAGGCCGAAGCCGAGGCCGCCTCGGCCCGCGCCTCGGTGCCGCAGATCGCCCGTTCGCTGGAACAGACCGAAACGGCACTGGGCGTGCTGCTGGGCCACAGCCCGAAACAGCTGGTGGCCGGCAACATGTCCCGCGGCAAGGACATCAACAGCCTGGTCAACCCGCCGGACGTGCCGGCCAATCTGCCGTCCAGCCTGCTGGAGCGTCGGCCGGACGTGGCGTCCAGCGAGCAGCAGCTGATCGCCGCCAACGCCCGCATCGGCGTGGCCAAGGCCGCTTACTTTCCCAGCATCAGCCTGACCGGCGCGCTGGGTTCGCAAAGCCTGTCGCTGGACAGCCTGTTCACCAGCGCCACGCGCACCTGGAGCTTCGCCGGCAACGCCGCCGCGCCCATCTTCAACTTCGGCGCCACCGGCTACAACGTAGACGCCGCCACCGCCGGCCAGAAACAGGCCCTGGCGCAGTACCAGAAAACCGTGCAATCGGCATTCAAGGACGCGCTGGACGCCCTGGCCGCCAACAGCAGCGCCCGCGAAGTGCTGCAGGCGCAAACCACCCAGCTCAGCGCCCTGAACCGCACGCTGAAACTGGCCGGCCTGCGCTACGACAACGGCTACGCCAGCTATCTGGACGTGCTGGACGCGCAGCGCAACAGCTTCCAGTCCGAGCTGAACCTGGTCAACGCCAAGCTGGATAGGCTGAACACCACCATAGGCGTGTATAAGGCGCTGGGTGGGGGGTGGGAAGCCGCCAAGCAATAAGTTATTGAATCAACCGCGAAAGCCCATCCGATGATCGGATGGGCTTTTACTATGGAGGTCCACGTTTATTGAATTGATCTGACAGTCTGACTCGGTCAAAACCGAGACTTTCAGATCAAGTCTGAACTTATACAGATTTTCAAACGTGGCTAATTTTGCAACTACTTAGTTTTATTTAATCCCCCACATCATCCACCCCTCCTATATTGATTCTGAATCATACTACTCGAAACAGTGGTCATTGCATCCAAATAAATATCAAATTGCTTCCGACCATCGGTATAAACCAGGTTATTTGCTTCAGAACAATACACAGCCACTTTTGCAGGGTACGAGGTGATAATGTCATAGCTTCTTGCGCCCAACAACCAAACAACTAGCTGACTATTTATCGGAGCATCTTTTGCCAGAAAATTATAATCCGCAACAGGTGGTAGCTTGTATTTATCCGAAAACTCGTAATCATACTCAACAGGATAAAGAATACCTGGTACTAACCGCCCGTCTCTTCCCGATGCACTGATCGGCATCCCCCCCCCCACTCTCCAGACATGCCGCGGAGATAAAAATACATACACCCATTAAACTCCCCATATTTATCTAGGTCATAATGAGTATATCTTGATATATGTATATCTCCCAACATCCGAAAAGGCAAATCAATTACCACAGGATACCAGTGATCTGCAGAACCACCCACATAGAATGTCGATCTGGAAATATTAGCAAATTGCTTTACTGCATTCGCCTGCCAAGTATCGACCTTCGTGGAGACCACTTGTATATCCGCCTTACTTGCCCCATCGGCAATACCATACCCTGCTAACGTATTGGCTTTGTCCGCCTTGCCCGATAGCACCGTCGTCATTTGAGCAAACGGTACTGCATGTGCCGACTGATAGGCAGGTGCCACATTGAAAATTTGATTGCTGGAACCACCCAACGCTGCGGCATCGGCAATGCCATATCCAGCCAATGTATTTGCCCTATCCGCCTTCCCTGACAGTTGCTTGGTGATAGTGGCCGCGTAATTGCTGTCATTCCCCAGCGCCGCCGCCAGCTCTTGCAAAGTATTCAACGCCCCCGGCGCGCCGGCCACTACGCCATCGATGGCGGTTTTTAGGTCTGTCTTGCTGGCACCATCGGTAATGCCATATCCCGCCAGCGTGGTCGCTTTATCGGCTTTGCCAGACAGCTTGCCATCTACCGTTGCCGAGTATTTGGGATCGTTATTGATCGCCGCCGCTAGTTCCTGCAGCGTATTCAGATTGGCCGGCGCATTGTTCACCAAACCATTCACCGCGTTTTGCAGATCGCTCTTGCTGGCACCATCGGCAATGCCATACCCAGCCAACGTAGTCGGCTTGCCGCTGCTTATCTTGCTCCAGTCCAGTGCCGGCACGTCATCCGGGACGATGGCGCGGGCGGCGATGACGCGGCCCTTGGCGTCCACCGTCAGCTGGCCGTAACTGCCGGCCGTCACCCCGCTATTGCTCAGCGTCATCGCCGCGCTGACGTTGCCGCTGGCGTCGAAGGTCACGTTCCAACTGCCATCACCAGTCATGGCGATGTTGCGCGGGGTTTTCAGGCGGTCGGCGTATTCGGCGGTCTGCGCGCCGGATACCAGATCGTCGATCTGTTTCTTCAGGAACGCGGTGCGGTTGGCAAGCTGCTTGCCTTGCAGATTGTCAATGCCGTCCGGGCCGGCCAGCACCGGGTCTGTGGTTTCCAGTTGATAGATGCCGGGTTCCCAAAAGGGCTTCTCCTGCAGATTGGCCATGTCATTCCTCGCTTGCTTGAACGGTGATGGGCTGCCGACCCGCAGGCTGGCAGCGACGAAAGCATGACCGGGCAATAGCGAGAAAACGCCGCCAATGAAAGGCCAGCCACGCCATCGCCGCGCAAACGCGCGAAGACGGCCAGCCTCATGCGAAGCCGGCCATCCGGTCAGGACGACATGGTGCCCAAGCTGGCGACCGCCAGCTTGTAAGCCGCGTTAGAAAAACGCTTTAGAGATCAGGGATGAATGCGCCAAAGTTGAAAAGGGTCCGGACTAGATCCATTGCTCCATTGACGGCAGGCATTGATAAAGTTGGACATGGCATCCTTCTCTACCTGAGTACCCTCTCTCAAGATATTCATCTGTCGCCATAAGGGGTAAACTTGAACGATATAGTCTTCGCATACCGCCTTCGCCTCCTCCAGGCCGCATATGCAGCTGAATTCACCCGCGCTAGTCCCCAACTCAGCCAACAACATGTCGATCAGCGCCCTGTCCTGCACAAAACCATAAGGCTGTCCGTTCCTAAATAATTGCATGCCTATCTCCTCAGCACGAAACCATGAAGCGAGAGTTGAATGGAATAGCCAAATAAGGTAGCGCCATATACGCTTCCACCTCGCCCTCCCCAATACCTATCGAGAATTGAGCGCCTCCCAAAGTGGTAACTTGAGAAATGCCGATCAAGCCAGAATATCGGTACCAACCATCCGCCGCGGAGGCTGTGATTTTAGAATCGATAACTACGCTGCCTGGATTAAACTGCATTCCATTGCTGTCCCACATATAGCCTGCATCCCCTCCCATCCCCAAGCTACCCTTGGCGATATAAAACCAGGCTGAAAAATAGACCACACTAGTAGACAACGGCAGCTTCACCCCAAAGAAAACGGACCTAAATCCACCCGCTCTTGCTACATTGGGGGCGGTTATCTTCATAATATGACCTGTTTTCAACCCACCCCAGCCATCCGCCAAGCCACCTCTCTGGCTCCGGCCACCCATATAATTCACCCCAAACCAAAATGGATTGTCTTGATTTGCATCCGTTGGTGTATTAGCCGTCGCATTTGCCGGCTTGACATCGGTATACGGCCCCTCATACCCCCTAGTAAAGGGATGAACAGCCTTGATAACCGCGCCATTACCTACAACGCTGAATCCCGCCGGGATAGCATTCTCATCTATTTGGATCATATGGCTATTTGATATCAGATTGGGTGGCATCAAAGTCGTCACGCCATCAATAGCCGTTTTCAGATCGCTCTTGAGCGCGGCATCTGTTATCCCATAGCCTGCTATCGTGTTCGCTTTGTCCGCCTTACTCGATAGTGCAGATGTCATTTGCGAGAGCGGTACCGCATGAGCTGACTGATAAGCGGGCGCAACATTGAAGATTTGATTGCTGGAGCCCCCCAACGCCGCGGCATCGGCAATGCCATATCCAGCCAATGTATTTGCCCTATCCGCCTTCCCGGACAGTTGCCTGGTGATGGTGGCCGCGTAATTGCTGTCATTCCCCAGCGCAGCAGCCAATTCCTGCAAGGTATTCAACGCCCCCGGCGCTCCGGCCACTACGCCATCGATGGCGGTTTTTAGGTCTGTCTTGCTGGCACCATCGGTAATGCCATATCCCGCCAGCGTGGTCGCTTTATCGGCTTTGCCAGACAGCTTGCCATCTACCGTTGCCGAGTATTTGGGATCGTTATTGATCGCCGCCGCTAGTTCCTGCAGCGTATTCAGATTGGCCGGCGCATTGTTCACCAAACCATTCACCGCGTTTTGCAGATCGCTCTTGCTGGCACCATCGGCAATGCCATACCCAGCCAACGTAGTCGGCTTGCCGCTGCTTATCTTGCTCCAGTCCAGCGCCGGCACGTCATCCGGGACGATGGCGCGGGCGGCGGTGACACGGCCTTTGGCGTCCACTGTCACCTGGCCGTAACTGCCGGCCGTCACCCCGCTATTGCTCAGCGTCATCGCCGCGCTGACGTTGCCGCTGGCGTCGAAAGTCACGTTCCAACTGCCGTCCCCGGTCATAGCGATGTTGCGCGGGGTTTTCAGGCGGTCGGCGTATTCGGCGGTCAGCGCGCCGGATACCAGATCATCGATCTGCTTTTTCAGGAATACCGTGCGGTTAGCCAGTTGCTTGGCTTGCAGGTTGTCCACGCCGTCCGGCCCGCCCAGCACCGGATCGGAGGTTTCCAGTTGGTAGATGCCCGCCTCCCAGGCGGGTTTTTCTTGCAGATTGGCCATCAGGCGCTCCCTCGGTTGAATTGACGATTACGGCGGATTGCGCCGTTGTGGCGGTTGGCCACGGCTTGGTATTCCAGGCTGGCCAGCACGCTGCGAGCCGGCGCGTACAGCGCCAGCATTCGCCGCAACTGGGCGGCCTGGTCGTTGGTGATGGGCTTGCCGAGGACGACCCGATACTGGTTCCAGGTGTTGGGATCGCCATGCACGTAATAGCCGTTGCGGCGGATGGCGCCATTGCGGCGCTGGCCGGCCAGGCCTTCGATCAGCACGGCTTCGCCCAGGCCCAGGCGGCGAATCACTTCGCGGATGGCCCACGGCGTGCCCTTGTGGCGGTGCAGCTCATTGGCGCTGTGCAGCAGCGCGCGCTTGGCGTCGTCAGACTCCGCCAGCTGCCAGCCCTCTTCGCCGCCGATATGGAATTGGTCGGCCAGCAAGGGCAACAGGTCCGGCTGCACGGTATCGATCAGATTGACCAGAAAGGGCGTCAGATTGATGTCGCGGATGCGTTCGGTCAGCTCGGACAGCGGGCCGAAACGCGCGTCCCGCGCCAGGATGGAAGGAACAGAATCGGTCATCTCAGCCTCCAACGCGGCATCCGCGCAGTGAAGCCGGTGTGCAAGGTCATAAAGAGCCTCCTTGACGACGGGGATGGAATGGACCGCCTTCACGGCCCGGAATGGAGACCTACAGAAAAGACTGGGGGTTATTTGCGCTCGGCCTGCATGGACAGACGCAGCACGGCCAGTGAGCGGAAGAGGCAACTCATGCTAGGAGTCGGTACGGTGGCCGACTCTGCCGCGCGCGGCGCATCGGAAGGGTTGGGAGAATCGAAGGGAAGGACCAACGCGGAAAAAATGGACACGGTGAAGGCTCCTCAAAGGAGAAAGGGGGAAGCTGCCGAAGCACGGCGGGCTAGAGATGAAGGAGATGGGACAGGCCGCAGATGAGGCACAAGAGCAAGCGAATGGATAGGGTGTGAAGCGGAAGCAATGAAAGAGAATATAAGGAAAGCAGTGGGGCGATTCAAGATGACGGAAGACGCCAGGAAAACAATGAGGAGAGAGAAGCCGCCGGGCTTCGGGCGAAGCCCGGCATATTAAGAAGCAGTCAATCTAACAATGCAGGTCAAATAGTGGATACTGGGTGGTACCTTGGAGGAATAATAACTTTCGCTCAGCCATCCTCAAACTATCTAGGAGCGGCTTACGGCTTGATTGTCTGCAAAAGGTTTTGATCGGGGTTGGGCCCATTACTCCATGCGCGGCATGCATCAATAAACGTCCCCATTTTGCTCTTATCTGCATCAGTTCCGGCGCGCAGAATATTGAGCTGCTGCCAAATCGGATAATAGCGCTCAATGTGGCTTTCGCAGCTCGCACGAAACAATGCATTTTGCATTCCTTGCTGTTCTTGCTTGGCAAGCGCTGCGCTATCGTAGCCCTGTGTCAAATCAGTCATGTTTTTCTCCTTAGAGGTTTGGATAGGCCGGTTTCACTTGAGAGGCGAAGTTGGCGGCTGGCTTAGCATGCGGGTCGGAATAACGGGCAGTGATTCCCAAATACTCATCCGCTCCACAGCTCGAACTACAAACCAGCATCAAGGCATATTTTTTATCATTTCCGTCATTGCCGATTTGTTTGACCGCAAAAGGAACAGGCGCACCAGTCAGAGGCAACGGTATGATATTGCTGGCATTAGTGGCATCTGATGTGAACAGGCTGACTCTATCTTCGCCATTGGAGAATTTCCGCGCGATGCCACCAATACCGTCATACCAGTACGTGCCTCGTAGTTCCAGATACTCGTAGTAGGCCGCATACCCCATGCCCCGGTGAGCCTTGTGAACATTCACCTCGAAAAAGGAGCCCTCCACCGCTCCGGCAGTAAACTCCAACAACTGCACGTAAGTCGGTCCCATTGGAGCAGTTGTGCAAGCAGGCCACCCCCCAGTTTCAATATGCAGATTGCGCTTGAACTGATAGATGCCCCCTACTTTGGCAACTTCTACGCCATTAATGACTTCCACCATGCCGTTTTTCCAAGCATCCAGCTCCGCCGTCTTGGCCGCCACCTTGGCGTCAATGTCAGCCTGCTTGCTCGATACAACGCCGGTCAGATTATTGGATGCCGTCACCAGGGCGGCTACCTGTTGCTCCAGACTCATGGTTTCTCCTTCACTTGGGATTCAAAACGGTATGTTGCAGGGTCAGGCACTGCAGCTGGATCAGCGCTGCCGCCTGTGCGGTGGCCAATTCGGCCAGGTCGTCGCGGTATTGTTGGCCGCGCCGGTCTAGGTTCAGCAAAGCATCGTCGTGGCCGTTCAAGCGGCTGTCATGGCTGGCCAGCCGCTGCTCGGCCTGATCCTGCCGGGCTTGCTGTTGCCGCAGCGCGTCATCGCGCTTGAGGCCGCGCGCCATCTCGTCGATCTGCGCCGCCCCCAGGCTGGCCAGCTCCTCGCCCAATGCCAGATTCAGGCCGGCGCCGGTGGACTGCACGGTGACGCTGTCGGCCGGCACGCCGGACAGGGCCAGGTCGTAGGCCAGGAGCAGCTGCATGCCCGCCTGTTTGTAGGCGAGAACTTGCTGCGGGTCGGACCAGATGGCCAGCGGCTGGCCGCCTTCCAGAATGAAGGCCACCTCGCGTATCCAGAACTCCTTGTCATCATCGGCCAGCGCGGTCAGGTGCAGCTGGCGCGGCCCCACGCTCTGGCCGTCGGCGATGGGATAACGGGCGATCTCATGTTTCAACGCGGTCTGGCCAACATCCGGCGTGTAGCCGGCATCGCCCAGCGCGACATGGGTGATCCTGAGCTGGACGCCGTCGCGGCTGGCCAGCTGGATGGCGGCCAAGCCGCCATCCAGGATCAGGGGAACAAGCGGGTTACTGCTCATCTGCTAGCCTCCATTTTGGCGCGCGCCACGGCCAGCGGCTTCACCGCGTTGGCCAGGCGCAAGATCGAGAAAACCGGTTTGGCCGGCGCCGGGCGGCATGCCGCGTCCAACCGCCGCAATTGCCGGCCTTGCACCGCGCCGGCCCAGCGCAGCGGTTGCGCAAAGGCCGCGCCCAGCTTCAGCCGGTAGGCGCTGCGCGCCGGCTTGACCTGCTCCACCATGCGCCGCAGCCGGCCGTACAGTTCCGGATTCAGCACCACGCGGTCGGCCATCAGATTGGCGTTGGCCCAGGCAGTCAGCTCGAAGGTGTAGCGCGGACCCGGCGGTTGCTGTTGCCACCACTCGCTGACATCCACCGCCACGTCCAGCAGCCGGAACACTTCCTGCAACGCCCAGCGCGTGCCCTTGTAACGGTGCAGCTCAATGGCGCGCTTGATCAGCTCGCGGCGCTGCCGCGCGTTGCGGGCCAGCAGCCAGCCCTCGTCGTTGCCAAGGTGGAACTGCTGCGCCAGCTGCGGCAACAGCTCCTCTTTGACGCTGTCCACCAGGTACACCAGCAGCTCGGCGGCGTCGAAGCGGCCCTGCGTGGCCGGATCGGCGTCGGCGCGCGGCATGCCCAGGCGGCGGGTCAGCTCGGCCAGCGCGGCGAAACGCGCGTCGCCGGCCAGCACGCTCGGGACGATGGCGGCGTCAGCCATTGGCCTGCTCCTTCTGGTCCACGCTGATGCCGTCCGTGCCGTTGACGCAGTGCGCCCAGCCGTGGGCCGGCACTTGCTGGATGGCGGTAGGTTGCTGCAGATCCACCTGATAGACGCCCGGCACCGACAGCACGGCGATCAGCTGCGACGGCACGATGTCCTGCCCCAGCTGTGCCTGCTGCTGCTTTTGATACGCCAGCAGCGCGTCCTTGGCCCGCTGCTTGGTCTGCTGCGCGTCCACGCCCGGATACAGCTTGAGCATGGCCACCACCTGGTAGGAGAACTCCACCGGCTTCAAAACGCTCACCTTGTCGGTCAAGGGGCGCACGCGGTCCGCGCTGCAGGTGTCGTTCACCGCCTTCAAGATGGCGTCGCTGGGCAGGCCATCCGCCACCAGCGGGTACAGCCGCACCTCTCCCGGCGGCACCTGATCGGCCGGCGGCACGCCCACGGATTGCGAGCTGGCGCTGACCACCGCGACATCGACGATGCTTTGGTTGGCTCGCAGGGCATGGTGGCGATAGGCGGCTGCGCTGCCAGCCACGCTGAACGATTCCGGCGCCAGCCGGATGCGCTGCCGCAGCCGCTCGTCGTCCTCGGCGTCGGCGCCGCCGGCGCTGACGTCCACATTGGCCACCGTCACTTTCACGCCCAGGTCATCCACCAGTTGGCTGATCTCGCCCGGCTGATAGCCGTTGCCGGCCAGGCCCGGCAGCTGCGCCACCACGTCCAGCACCACGCTGGACGCCTCCGGCGCCACCACTTGCTGCGCCACGGTCTGGAAGCGGAAGTCGCTGCGGCCCGCCACCTGGGTTTGCGCCGGAATGATCACCTGCTGTTTGCGATCCGGCATGAAGCTGAACTGCACCTTGCAGCGCGCCGGCTGCGCCGGCAGACGGGCCACCCCCACCAGCTCGCCCAGATAATCCAGCATCGGCGCGCGGGCGAAGGCCACCAGGTTTTGCCGACCGGCATCGTTGAAAGCGGCGCGGGTTACGCTCTCGCGGTAGGCGATCAGGTCGATCAGCAGCCGTTCCACCTGGCCCGGATACACGGTCTTGCCGGACTTGTTCTGGTAGGCGGTGATCAGTTCGCTGACAATCTGCTGCGGATCGTCGTCGATAAACTTGGGAAGATCGGTCGTGCTCTGGGTCATGGTTGTTATCCTTGGTGGGGGCCGGCCGTCACAGCCGCAGTTCGGTCTCGCGGATCACGCCGTCGGCCAGCTTCCACTGCGCGATCAGATGCGCGCTGCCGTCGGTATCGATGCTGAACAGCACCCGCTGCAGCTGGATGCGCGGCTCGCCGTACAGCGGATGGCTGATCGCCGCCACCGCCTCGCGCACCACATGCGGCCGGGCGCGGTCGGCCGGGTAGTCCAGGTAGCGGAACAGGTCGCTGCCAAACTCCGGCCGCAGCGGGTCGCTGCCCTTGGGCGTGCCCAGGATGATGCGCAGCGCCTGATGGATGTCGTCCAGGTTCTCCACAATGTCCGGCGCGTCGGCGTCCGGCGTCTGGCCGCGGGGCTGAAGCGCCGGCTGCCAGTGCAGGGATGAGATGTCGGTTAGCTGTGTCATGGCGTCATGGTGCCAAACCGCCGCGGCGGAGGCTTTTAAAGGGCTTTAGAAAAGGAATTGAAGCCGCGCGGCTTCACGGTGACGGTTTCGCGGCATAGCTGGCCGGCGGCCCACTGCAACGGAATCTGGCCGTTCAGCGCGGTCTGCCGAAATGGATAGAGCGTCGTCCGCTCCATCGCCCCTGCCGCTGTCGCCGGATGCCAGGTATTCCCCTGGCTCAGCAGCCGCACGCGGTAGGGATAGACCGTGGCCAGCTCCCCGCCCGCGGCGGTGGAGGCCAGCACCGGCGTCCGCTCATGGCGGGAGAGGCGCAGACTCAGGCCCTCCAGCTGCGAGCGGGCGTTGCCGTACTGCTCAAGCATGCGCCGCAGCGCGTGGTAGGTCGGTTCGGTCAGACCGTTGGCAGACAGATCGAGGTCGATGCGGAAGCGGTACTGTTCGCCCTGGTACTCGAACCATTCGCTGATCCTGCCGTTCACGCCCAGCGTGGCCAGCACCTGGCGCAAGGCCCAGCGCGTGCCCTTGCTGCGATGCAAGGCGATGGCCTGCTTGATCAGCTCGCGCCGTTGCGACTCGGTTCGCGCCAGCAACCAGCCCTCGTCGCCGGCCACGTGCAGCTGTTCGGCCAGCGCCGGCAGCCACTCGGCCTGCACGCTGTCTATCAGGTAAACCAGAAACGGCGGCAGCGCGATCTGCTGGAAGCGCCGGCTCAGCTCGGCCAGCGGCGACAGCCGGCCATCGCCCGCCAGGATATTGGGGGTGGTGTCGGTCATGGGAGGACTCTGCAGGCGCCGGCCTGGCCATAAAGCGGCGGCTCACGCCGGCGAGGGAGGAAAGGCGCGATGCGCGCCCTGGGGATCAGCGAGAGAACAGCTTCAGCGGCGAGCGCCACAGGCTGGTTTTGGCCGCAGCTTCAGCGGGGATGGCGCCAGCAGGAGCGCCCGCCGCCAGCGCCTGCAAAGCGGCCAGCGCGCTGTCTGCCGCGGTCTGGACTGCATCCAGACTCGTCGCGTTGCGCACCGCCTCCTTGGCTTTCAACCGGACGGCGCGGATGGCCGCCAGCGCCTGTTCCGCCGCCATGGCCTTGGCCAGGATGCCATCGGCCGCGTCCTTGCCGGACAGGCCCTTGGCGTCCGCCCAGGCCTGCACGCCGGCCGGCGCGTCGCCCTTGTAGCCGGCATCTTTATACGCCTGGGCCTCGGCGGCCGCCTGCCGGTATTCTATCTGACGCACAGCACTGCCCTGCAGACTCAAGCCAGCCTCATCGGCCGCGCCGTCAAGTTGCTGCAGCGCCCGCTCCTGGACTTGCTGCAGGCTTGGCGTGGGCGCGGGCACCACCGCCAGCGAGCCGTTGACCCACTCCAGCGTGTCTTCGGCGTTCCTCCTCATCGCGCGCTCGTATTCTTCGGCGGTGATCGCCACCAGATCGGCTGGCAGATCCTCCGCCGCGTAATTCAATTCCTCGGGATAAAAGCGGCCCGTCGTCTTGCTGAATCTCATAACTTCTCCACTCAATGTCCGATTACGAAAAACCGATAGGCCGTAGTCGTATACGTGGTGGCGGAACCGTTGAAAGTCCCCCCACACAAAGTGATGGTGTTTTTATCTCCGCCAATCAGGCCGACACTGTGTATGCCGCCACCGGCATCAGTGGCGACGCCTTGCAGAAAACCGTTCGGAAACGGGATGGCCAGGTTGATCTTGTCGTTATTGCCAGTCCCCCCGGACCAGATGCCCCATTGCAGAATCAATGGATCCGGATCCCCTGGGTAGGCCGGCAGCAACCGGTAACCATTCTCTTTGGTAGAAACCGGTGTTCTCTCGCTGGCGGAAACAATGACCCAGTTGTAGGAATCGGACACCAGCTGCAATACACCATTCTGCGGAATGTCCCGGGAGGCCAGGCCGGAGCCACCAGCCGGACCATAGAACACCCCGGCAGACGTCTTCACCGTCACCATTCCGGTGGTGTTGTTCCAGATCAGGAACTGCCCGCCACCTACGTCGCTCGCTCCACCCTGCGGCGAGGGCAGCGTAATCGCGTATCCCCCCGTTCCGGTACAGGTAACGAACGACCCCAAATCGGCCTGCGCCAAAACGGCAACCCCACTCAATTGCACTGTCTTTTGATAATTGCCAATCGCCTGCCGTACAAACTCGGTGGTGGCAGGCGCGGCGGAGCGGTCAAACTGCGGCGGCGTACCCGGATTGCAACCACCCACCACCTGTCCCCGCGCGTTGACCGTGACGCTGCGATATGTGCCGGCCGCCACGCCGGTATTGCCGGCAAGCAGCGTGAAGGCCAGCGCCGATGTGCCCAGAACGATCGGCGACGGCGTCGTCAGCTGCCAAATCGCCCCGCCGTTAACCGCCCCCTGCTCCACCGCCACGAACAGGCCCGGCGTCACTTCCATGCTGGCGTTGGCGTCCGCCGCGCGCGTCCAATTGCCGGCGCCGGCCACATAGATGCCGTTGTCGGCGCCATTGGCCTGGTTCTTGACCAGGACCCGGTCGCCTGCCTGCAGCGCCACGCCGTCGACCGTTTGCAACCCGGCCAGCACGATGGCGGCCGTGGTGGCGGCGCGCACCGAAGGCTTGCCGTCCAGCTTGGCCAGTTCCTCGGCGATGCGCTGGTCCACTGTGGCGCGGGTGGCGAGAACCACGCTGGGGTCCACCTGCAGCGTTACCGCCGCGGCGTTGGACACCTCCATGATCAGCCGCACGTACAGCTGCTTGTTGGCGCCGTCGGCCAGCACCGGCTTGTAGCTTTCCGGGAATTTGCCGACGGCGATCAGCGCGCCGTCGGCGTCGAACACGCCGACTTCGCGGATGGTGAAGCCGCCCACCTCGTCCGGGATCACCAGCTCGGCGATGATCCAGTTGGGATTCTGCGGATCGGTGGACAGATTGTTCAGCGGCGCGCGCCACACTTCATGCTTCAACGCGGCCTGCGCTTCGCTGGGGGTGTAGTAGCCGCCGTTGTCGCCGTCGCCCACCGCCATATGGGTAAGCTTGAGCGGCGCACCGCCGGTGGAGGCCGCCGCCAGCTTGTTCTTGCCGACGGCGGTGAGGAGAGTGAAAAAGTCGTTGCTCATAGGGTTTCCATTGAGAAGGAAAGGAATCAATGCCGCCCCGGCTTACAGCGGCGGGCTGGTCGGGCCGTGCGCGCCCATGTGGTTGTGACCCACCAGGCTCTTGCCGCTGGCGATCACATCGCCGCTGACGTTGACGCTGCCGCTCACCGTGGCCCCGCCGCCGCCGGACACCGCCAGGCCGCCCTGGCCGGTGATCGCGCCCTGCACGGTCAGCGTGCCGCTGATCTCGGTGGCCGGGGCTTTGATGCTGACCTTGCTTCCCGCTTTGACGGTGACCGTCTGGCCGCCGTCTATGGTGACGCTGGAAGCCGCCTTGATCAGCACGTCGGCCTGAGTATCCACCACCACATGCTTGACCCCGCCATTGACGGTCAGCTGGTTCTGCTGCCGGTCGTATTCCAGCACCGCGCCGTCGCCGAAGCGGCGCTGCCATTTTTCGGCGCTTTTCACCGGCACCGCGTCCTGCTCGGAATAAATGGCGCCCAGCACCACGCCGTCCTCGCCGCGCGCGTCCAGCAGCACCGCCACCTGCTCGCCGATATCGGGCAGCCAGTAGTCCTTGTCTTTCAGGGTTTTGCGGCTCAATACCGGCAGCCAGGCGGTCAGCAGCTGGCCCAGCTCCGGCAGCCGCACCCGCACGCGCTGGCTGTCCGGGTCTTGCTCCGCCACGCTGCCGAACTTCAATGTCGCCAGCGCGTCGGGCAACGATACGTCGTTCATGCCGCCCCCTTGTCCGCGGGCGCCACCCGCTTCAGTTCCAGTTCACACAAATAGCCCTCCTGCCGCGACAGCCGGTGACGAGCCTGCTCGATCAAATAGCGGCCGGACAGCTTGCCGAAGCCAGCCAGGTCCACATTGCGGCCGGCGGCCAGCTGCGGCGCGCCGTCCACGGTGATGAACATGGAGGTCCGCGCCAGCTGGCGCTTCTCCATCTCCGCCTTGGCCTGCAGCTCGGCCTGCAGCTTGCCGCCGGACTTGCGCGTCAGCTTCACCACGTCGGCGCTGCTGGCCTTGCCGCCGGGCGCGCGCGCGTCCGCCGCGGCCCGCGCCGTCTGCAGCGCGCGCTTGTTCGGATCGTGGTAGCTCACCTCCACCGCGCTGGGCACTTGCGACAGCTGATCGCGCGCGCGCCAGCTGATCAGGTCGGCCGGGGTGAAGCGCTTCACGCTGGCGGAATCGATCAGGTCGCCGCGCTTCCAGAACACCAGCTTGCGGTTGTTGTCGATCACCTTGCAGATGTAGCCGTAGTGGCTGGCCACCCGCTGCAGGAAAGCCAGATCGGTTTCGTGGTATTGGGTGAGCCGGTCGATGTCCACGCCGTCGATCTTGCCCTGCAGCGTCATGCCGTTGCGGCGGGCGATGCGCTGCGCCAGGTCTTGCAGCGTCAGCTTGTCGTAGGCCTGGCCCTGGCGGGTGCGCAGCGGATGCTGCACCCCGGTGGCCAGCGCACGGATGCGGACCACGGACGGCGGCGCGCTGTACTCCACCTCGTCGATATCGAAACTGCCCAGCGCCGCCAGCGCCGCGCCGCGGTAGCCCAGCTTGAAATCCAGCGTGGCGCCCTTGTCCGGGTACCAGCCGTTCAGCCAGCGGCCGTCGCTGTCTTCCAGCTCCACTTCCAACTCGTCCGATTCGCCGCTCAGGTGGTCGGTGTAGCTGATGTTCAGCGCGTAGCGGGCGATGTCGGCGGTGATGGACTGCCCGTTGTAAGCCAGCTCGAACACCGGCGTCGCCACGTCCTGTATGCGGCTGTCCATCATGGCCGCCTCCAGGGCGGCAGTTGGTCGACGGCGGCGCTGTCCTGCGCCTCCAGCAGCGGGATGGCCAGCTGCAGGCCGGCCGGCAGCGTCTCGCTGATCGGCGCCTGCGGGTTGGCGGCGATCAGCATCACCATCTGCCCCACGTCGCCGTAGTACTGCCAGGCGATGTGGTCCCAGCGATCGCCTTCCTTGCAGGTATGCTTGAGAAACATGATTCACTCCAGAATGCTGCGCACCGCCGCCCGCGCGGCCAGCTTCGCCAGCGCCAGATCGCGGTCCGGCCAGTTGTTGTCGATGTCGCGTATGGTGTCGGCCGCCTGTCCCAGCTTGTCGGCGACGTTGTCCAAGGTGCAGCCCTCCAGCGAGCGCGCCATGGCGGTGATTTGCTGGCCCATCTTTTGAAATTGCGGAACCAGCGGCTTGATGGTGTCAGCCAGATGGGAAAACGGCTGGATGAAGGTTTTCAGTCGGCCCACACCCTGCGACAGGCCGGGCAGCGCCGTCTGCACGTCGGTCAGCACGTCGGGCACCCGTCCCAGCGCGGACAAGGGGTCGCGCCGCGCCAGGTCTTTCAGTTCGCGCACGTCGTTCACCACGGTCCGCACCTGGCCGACCACGGTCTTGACCTGCGACACCGCCTGCGCCAGCCCCTGCAGATTGGGCTTGAAGCCGGCGCCGGCCAGCGTCTGCGACAACTTGGCCTGCGGCAAGCCGCTGACCGTGCCCAGCAGGCCGGGCCGCGGCGCAGGGGCCAGCTGGCCGCCGAATTCGCGCAAGGACAGCTGCGCCTCCACCGCCAACAGATTGCCCTTGCTGTCGCTCTGCCGGCCGCTGCTGCTCAGGTCGGTGATCACGAACAGGCCCTTGTGGTCGCCGTTGCCCAGCACCAGCGCCAGCGCCTGATGCTGCTGCCGCGCCGCATGCAGCCGCTGCAGCTCGGCATCCGGCTGGCAGTAGGCGGCATGCAGCACCAGATCGATGCGGATCTCGTCCAGCCGGTCGCCGACGAACTGCAGCACCGGCTTGCCGCCGATGCGGCCGTGTTCGGCGTAGTCGCTGCCGGCGCGTTGTTCCAGGCCGTCGAAATAGCTGATCAGGTCGAACTCGATGTCACCCAGTACTGCGTACATCGTTTGCTCCTTTGTTCATGGCTAGGCTCCTCAACCGCGCGCGGCATAGCTGCGGCGCTGGCGGTCGGACTCGTAGCGGCGCATCAGCCGCTCGAACTCGGCGAACGACAGCTGCATCGCCTCCTGCACCTGTTGCTTGACGCCCTGCGCGCCGCCGCTGATGGTGATCTGCGGCGAGAAGGTGATATGGAAGATGGCCGCCGCCGGCGCCGGCTTGGCCGGTTTCGATGTGTTGGCCACCGCCTGCTGAATGCGCTGTAGCTGCTGGGCCTGCCGGTCCTGCGCGCGGGCGCGGTCCCGGACGGGCATGGGCTTGGCCGGCGCGGCCGGTTTCCTCGCAACCGGTTTGAGGGCAGCCGCCGGCTTGAGCGAGGCGGGCTTGGCCGGGACGATGGACTGGGGCCGCGCGACAGGCTTGGGAACGGCCACCGGCTTGGTCGACAGCGCATGCTTGGCGAACAGCGCGCCGGCCTTTTCGCCCAGCCACTCGCCGCCCGTCTGCCCCAGCCAGCTGCCGGCCTGCTGGCCGATGAACGCGCCGACCGGGCCCAGCACGCTGCCTATCGCCGCGCCCGCCGCGCCGCCGGCCACCGAACCCGCCGCTCCCCCCAGCGCCTTGCCATAGGCCGCCGACTTGGCCTGCGGACTCTGCCGGGACTGGCGGATTTCCGCCAGGTCCGCGCCCAGGCTGGCGATATCGCCCAGCGCCCCCATCCGTTTCAGCGCGCCTTTGGCCAGTCCGCGCGCGCCGCCCATGGACTTGAGCGCGCCGTCGCCGGACTTGAGCAACTTGCCTTCGGCCAACAACGTTTTGCTCTTGCCCAGGCTCCTGGTGACGCGCGCCTCCTTCAGCGCCGCGCCGCGTTGGGCAAGCGGCTTCGCCGCGGTTTTGGGTGTGGATTTGGCCGCGGCCTTGCCGCCGCTCGTCTTGCGGCCGGACTGCTTGCCGGGTTTGCCGGCGTCCTCATCTTCCAGGTCGTTCTTCAGGAAGCTGACGCCAGCCGCCAACAGCCGCTTGGGCAGGCTGCCCTTGGTCTGGCGGAAGCGCTTGAGGGCCGAGCCGGTGCGGCCCAGGTATTCCGCTGCCGTCGAGCTGTAGTCTTCCGCCTTGTCCAGCCAGGCCAGGGCGCGATCGGTATCCGGCAGACGGTTGCCCAGCAAAGGATTGAGTTTGGCGCGCGCCTGTTCATACCGCTTGCGGCCAGTCTCGGTGCGCAAGACCTTGGCCGCGCCGCCAGTCAGTTTCTCGCTCAGCTCGCTGCCGCGTTTCAGGGTGCCGGTGGCGTGAATGACCTTGTCCAACAGCGAGGCGGTCGCGGCCGACTTCTCCCTGGCCTGCGCAAGCGCCTTGCCCGGCTTGGTCCGGCTCGCCGGTTTCCCAACCTGCGCGGTGGCGTGGCCAGCCTGTTGTCGGCGGGCCGATGGAGACGTCTTTTTCTTGGACGGAGCCGTCGCTTTGCTGGGTGTGTCGCGCCGCGCCGATGGATTCGTCTGTTTCTTGCTTGCGCCAAGCGCCTTACCCGGCTTGGTCTTGACAGATGCTGAGGCGGCCTTCCGCTTAGCCTCGGCTACCGCCGCGCCGCGCTTGGCTTTGCCCGCCGCTGGGCTGCGCTTCTGCTTGTCCGCCTTCCTGTCCCCGGTTGCGGCGTCCGCTTCATCGTCCTTCAGGAAGGCCACGCCGGCGGCCAATAGCCGCTTGGCCGTGCTGCCCTGGGTGTCTCGGTAGGCTTTCAACGCCGTGCCGGTGCGGCCCAGGTAGTCCGCCGCCTTGCCGCTGTAGTCCTCGGCTTTGTCCAGCCAGGACAAGACGCGCTCGGTGTCGGGCAGTCTATTGCCCAGTACCGGGTTCAGCTTGGCCCGCGCCGCTTCGTAGACTTTGCGGCCCATGTCGGTGCGCAGGGCCTTGGCCGCGCCGCCGGTCAGCTTTTCGCTGATCTCGCTGACTTTCTTCAGCTGCTCGGTCGCGTCTATGGCCTTGTCCAGCCAGCCGTCGGATTCGCTTTCCTGCCGCTTCAGCTCGGCCACGGCCTCGCCGGGACGGCTCTTGCCGCCGGGCTTGGCGGACGATTTTTTCTTGGTTTGGGCGCTGTCGCGCTTGCCGGAGGCTTTGCCTTCCGCCTTGGCGTCAGCCTTTTTGTCTCCGGCAGCCGCGTCCGCCTCGTCGTCTTTCAGGAAGGCCACGCCGGCGGCCAATAGCCGCTTGGCCGTGCTGCCCTGAGTGTCGCGATACGCCTTCAGCGCCTCGCCGGTGCGGCCCAGGTAGTCCGCCGCCTTGCCGCTGTAGTCCTCGGCCTTGTCCAGCAGGGGCAAGACGCGCGCGGTGTCGGGCAGTCTATTACCCAGTACCGGGTTCAGTTTGGCCCGCGCCGCTTCGTAGACTTTGCGGCCCAGGTCGGTGCGGAGGGCCTTGGCCGCGCCGCCGGTCAGCTTTTCGCTGATCTCGCTGACTTGCTTCAGCTTCTCGGTCGCGTCTATGGCCTTGTCCAGCCAACCGCCTGCTTCGCTTTTCTGCCGCTTCAGCTCGGCCACGGCCTCGCCGGGCTTGGCGGACTCAGAAGCGCGGATCGACGTCTGCCGGGTGGGCAAGCGGTTTTTGTCGAGTGATGATGATGAGGAGGAAGGGGAGGAGGCGGAACGAGGCGCGTCGCCGGCGGCATCGCTGTCGCCGCCTTTGCGCTCGCCGTGCTTGCCGCCGCGCTGTACCGGCCGCTGCCAGTCGGCCGACGGCATGTCGCGCTGGGTCTTGTCCTGGTCGCGCCGCTGCCGTTCCACCTTCTCTTCCACCAGGCGGATGACGGCGCTAAGCCGGACCGAGGCCAAAAGCTCGATCCGGCGGGTCTGCTGCAGACGCAGGACGGATTGCAGCGTTTGTCCGCGCCGCAAGCTGGCCTGCCACGCCTCGTGCTGGCGGGTCAGCCGCCCCAAGGAGGACTCCAGCTGGCGGTGCTGGCTCTCCAGCCTGGCCAGATCCAGTCCGGCGTAGGCCTGGCGGGTCCGTTCGACATTGCCGGCCAGATCCTTCTGCGCATCGTTGAGGCGCAGGCTGCACTTGCGCAGTTCGTCCAGCGCAGCGCGGGCGGAGCGGAAGGCATTGTCGAAGACCCCGGACAGCGTCGCGCCCACCTTAAGACCGATGAAAAACTCGCTTACCATGGTGTGTGCCTGTGATGGGGAAAGAAAGGGGCGGCCGGCCCCGGCCCGGCTTGCAGACGGCGGCCGACCAGAAAGATGGGGGAATCAGATAGCGTCCAACAGTTGCTGCTGACGCTCGCTGCGGCGCTGGACTTCGCGTTCGGCCACTTCGCACCAGAACCAGTAATCGTCCATGGCCAAGGCGTCGATTTCCGACGGCGGCAGGCCCAGCACCGTCAGCAGCACCTCGTCAAACGCTCTGAGCGTGCTCGGTTCCGCCCACCATGTCGCGAAAGCTGTCCGCCAGGGCGCGGCTGTCGGCGATGTCCAGTTGGTCGATGTCTTCCAGCGTCAGGCCGGTCATGCGGGCGAACAGGAAGTCTTCTTGGTCGGCGTCGTCCTGGCTGTGCTGGCTGGCAGCCTTCAGGTCGGCGCGCTTCAGGCGGCGGATGTCCAGCACTTCGATGCGTTGGCCGGCGGCATTGGTGAACGGGTATTGCAGCTTGATTTGCATGATGTTTCCTTGAAGCGGGTTGGGAATGCCGTCATTGTCCGGCTTCCGGAATGCGGGGTATGCGAAAGCGATTTAGGAAGCGGCTTTAAAACCTCCCGCAGGGCAAACCCGCGGGAGGCGTCAGCCAGCCTTAGCCGCCGATGTTCTGACGGTACAGTTCCAGCATGTCGTTGCCGGCCACGCGGAAGATGTTGGCCATGTAGTCCAGCTCCAGGATGTCCTCGCCGCCGATCACCTGCTTGATGTAGGTGGCGGTGAAGGCGGAGCTGAAATCGGCGTTTTCATGCTGCTTGAAGGTGCCCATCGGGTTCTTCTTGAACATCACCGTCAGGTAGGTCACCAGGCTGACCTGCTGCAGCCGGCCCTGCGAGCCGTAGGTCTCGATATTGGAACGCGCCTGCAGCTGCACGGCCTGGAACGGATTGGCGACGGTCTTGGCCACGTCCTTGTACAGCGAGTTCCACTTGATCTCGCCTTCCAGCTTGTCGAAGCCGGCCGGCAGCTCGATCTTGCCGACCATGCCCAGCGCCTTGTGCTCCTGCATGATGGCGGCTACGTCCGGCAGCTTGATCTCCTCGGCGCGGCCGAGCAGCGAGTTGCCGTTGATGTAGATGTTGGCGTTGGTGATGCGGTTGATTTCAATCTTGCCGGCCATGATTAGTTGCCTCCTTTCAGGCTGAGCAGGTATTCCGAGGTGATCTCGGTTTCAAAGGTCAGGCGTTCCAGCGGCGGGGCCACGGTGTACTTGTAGCTGATCAGCAAGTGGCCGGAAGACAGCTCGGTGGCCGGGTTGCGCGCCGGATCGAACCAGGCCTTGAAGCCCAGCAGGGCGCCGTCGCCGATCAGCTTGCGGCCGTAGCCGTTCACCGACTCCACCAAGGAATCGATGGTGGCCTGGTCCAGCGGCATATCGATGTACTGCTGGCTGAAGTAGCGGATGGACTCGTTGATCACGTCGCCGGTGCGGCGCACGTTCTCGAAGTTGCGCATGCTGGACACGGTGGGCCAGGCGGCGGTGCGGTTGCCCCACAGGCGGAAGCCGGTGCCCACGCTGTTGAACACGGTGGTGATGCCTTGCGCGTTCAACTGGTTCACTTCGCAGTTCGGATCGTCGATCATCGCCGACAGCGGACGCTCGACGCCGACCACGCCGGCCAGTTCCTGGTTGGAGCTGGACCACCAGAAACCCTTGTCGTTGTCCACTTTGGCGCGCAGGCCGGCCGCGCGGGCCGACAGCGCATCCAGACGCAAGCCGCCGTTGCCGTCAGCCACCATCACGTACGGGTAGCACAGGCGCACGCGGTCGCTGGAGGTGTTGAAGTTGATGGTGCCGTTCGGGCCGCGGCCGGCCAGCGCGTCGGCGAAGGCTGTGCCGATAGGCGCATCGACATAGGCGATGGCGTCCAGGCGATCGGCCGCCGCCGCCAGTTCCGCCGCCACGGTGTTCTGGGTGCAGAAGCCCGGCGCGATCAGGATCTTGGCGAAGAAGCCGAACAGGTTGTAGGTGTCCTGCAGCGCCTTGATGCCGATGCGCTTGCCGGCAGCGTTGACGCCGCCGATGATGTCGGCTGCAGTCACCTTGGTCGGGTCAGCGTAGTCGTAGCTCACCTTCAGGCTGGCGCCAACAGCCATCGCGCCGGTCTTCACGCGGGTCAGCTTGCCGTAGGTCGCGTCCAGCTGGTAGTCGGTGCCGGCCACATAGGTGATGCTGCCGTCCGCGCTCTTCACCACCACATTGGCCACCGCCTGCTTTTGCAGCGCGGCCACGCCGCTGATCGGGTCCAGCGTCACCGCCTCGGCGGCGATGCTGGTCTTGTGCACGGACGGGTCCAGCACGTTGATCACGATCACCGAACCAGCGCCGTGGTCATAGATGGCGCTCAGCGCCTGCGGGATGGTGAAGCCCGGCAGTTGCGGGCCAAAGGCCGCCGCGTCTTTTTCGGACAGGCTCAACACCGGGGCGTTGATGCCGCCCGCCGGAGCTTGCGGCGCGGTGCCGATCAGGCCGATCACGGCCGACTTGACGGTGCGCACCGGGCGCGGGCCGCGCTCCACTTCGATGGTTTCTACGCCATGCAGATAGTTTGCCGCCATGCTTACGCTCCTTGTTCAGCGGTATGGAAAGACGTTGCGACGCTGGCAACGGAAACCGGTTGCGGGTTCAGATAACCCAGCGCCACCAGCGTGCGGGTGTAGTTGTGGTCTTCCGGCATTTCCACTTCCTTGCCGGGAAACAGCATGATTTCCTGGCCGTCGGCCAGGGTGACGCCGCTGATCGGGCCGGAATAGAGATACTTCATGGTTGCTCCTCGAGTGAGACTGCGGTTAGCACAGGCAGGGATTCCGGGGACGCCGCCGTCACCTGCAGGGTGTCGGTGGCCAACGCGATGGCGTAGCGCGCCACCCCATCGCGGTAACCCAGGAAGGTTTCGGACAGCAGCCACGCCGGCTGGCAATCCGGCGGCGCGAAGCCCAGGCAGCTTTGCCGGACAGCGTCCAGCACATCGCCATCCGCCTCTCCGGCGCGGCTCTGGCCGAGCAGAACCGTGATTGTCAACTGCAGGGTGCGCAGTTGGCCGTAGCCGTCGCGCAGCGGACCGAACTGGCTGCCGCGCAGGCACAGCAGGGCTGCGCCTTGCGGGTGCGTCAGCGGATAGTCATCCTCGGCGCCGGCGAAGTACTCGACGGTCAACTGCGGCACGCCGGCACGCAAACGCGCCAACAGCGCGTCGACAATTTGGGAAGTGCTTGCCACAACGGAACTCCAGGACAGGGAAAGGGATGCGCGCAAACGCGCCCGGATCGCCGGCCAGCAAGGCTGCTTGCCGAACGAGGCAGAGAATGCCGGATGGGAGGGGGTGATATCTTGTAGCCGGCTTTAGGAAGTGCGGCACTGACACGGCGCTGACACCGGTCAAAAGGCGTGACGGGAACGGAAATGGAAAAATGGCCGCATTGGATGACATCGCCCGCGGGAGCGCACATGCAAGCACAATTTCGCAGCAAGGGACCGGAACTGCTGACCGACCTGACCGACCACATCGCCTTGGCCTTGCGGCAGCTGGCCAACACCGAGAGCCGCCAGGCGGAAAAGATCGCCCAGGAAATCACCCGCCGCATGGCGCAGCACTGGGGCGGTCAGAACATCTACTTCCCGCTGGGCAAAAGCAGCAAGTCTGCCGAGCGCGACCGCCAGATCCTGCAGGAATTCAATGGCGGCAACCACGCCGAGCTGGCGCTGAAGCACGGCATTTCCGTGCAATGGGTGTACAAGATCCTGAAGAATGCCCGCAAAGCGCAATAAGACTGGCCGCGCCGGCCGCGACCATGCAAAACGCCCGATGGTTTCCCATCGGGCGTTCTAGATGAAAGTGGCAAGCGATCAGCGCGCCGGTTCAATCGATACCGCGGCCGACTCGGTAATCACCGCCACCACTTGGTCTTTCACCGCGATCTCATCCAGCAGTTGCGGATTGCGCACATCCACATCCATCCGTCCGCCATGCGGGCCTTCCAGCGTCACGACGCCATTGGCCCGATCCAGGGCCACGACATTGCTGACCACCGTGCGCCTGCGGCTCTCAGTCACACCAGGCTTGCCGCCTTCCGGCGCTTGCGTCTGCACACTGCCTTCAATGTCCTTGCGTATGTTGTCGCCGCCCTTCTTCAAGGCCAGCGCCAATGCGCTGCGGTAACGGATCCTAACCCGGTCCCCCACCTTCAGCTGCTCCAGATTGCGCACCTCAGGCGAAACCGGAAACTCCAGCACCCAACCCTGGTCGCCCTTGAGCATGACCACGCGTTGGGCAAGATCGATGGCTGCCACTACGCCGCCCGTCTCGCGCTGCTGCACGGCGACATCTGCCGCGACCAGCTGCGCGGGCGACGCATCGGCATGCGCCCAAGTTGCCGTGACAAACATGCCGCTGAACAGCACTGCATAAACTCCGGCTTTGAATCGCATCGCGAGACCTCTGATTAAGAATGGACTCCCATCATACCGCGTCCAAACGCAAAAAACCCCAGCTCATGGAGCTGGGGTTTCTGGTTCGCGTGCGAATCTTCGATTCTCTCAGCAATCCGGCCAGGGCCGCAAAGGCTCCAAGTACGGTATCGAAGACTATCTGGAAATCAAGCACGTATCGCTGAGCCTGTTCAGCGATAGGCAGGATTTCTTCCCCCTCGCCGCTGTCCAAGCAGCGGGGATTTTTTATGACCGCCATTGAGGACGAAGAATGAAATACAACCATATCGGCATACCGACCAGCGGTCGCTTCGACAATGAAATCGATCTGCCGCACTTGAAGATGACGGTCAGCGACCATCAGGACAACGCCTTCGGCATCCAGTGGCAGCGCTACTGGCAGGACGCGCCTTATCCTGAGCTGGTCAAACGGGTGCCCCACATCGCCTTCGAGGTCGATGATCTGGAGAAAGCTCTGGCAGGACACAAGCTGCTGATCGCCCCCAACAGCCCCAGTCCGGGCCTCACCGTCGCCTTCATCGAGGTCAACGGCGCCCCGGTAGAACTGATGCAGTACGGCTCAGATTAAATGTCCGTGCCGTGAACCGGCAGGATTTTCGGGGCGGGTTTCGCGCATTCGGCGCGCGCAAAGCACAAAGCCCAGCTCGTGTGAGCTGGGCTTTGTCTTATGGGGCGTCTGGCGGTGTCCTACTTTCACATGGCGAATGCCACACTATCATCGGCGCTAAGGCGTTTCACGATCCTGTTCGGGATGGGAAGGCGTGGGACCACCTCGCTAAGGCCACCAGACATA
>NZ_JAELTR010000249.1:0-330 GCF_016428945.1 Chromobacterium sp. ASV23 | reverse complement strand
TGCCGAAGTCGGTGTTGCCATGCCAGACGCCGTTCTGATCGCCAAAGTTCAAGGCGGTGGCGATGAAGCTGGCGGTGGGGTTGTGATTGGCCAGGTCGGCCAGCACGGTGGACAGCGCGGTCTGGCCGCTGACGGGGCTGGAGATATGGCTGTCGTTGAGGCCGTACAGCAGAGCGGTCAGGCCATTGGGCTGGAAGCTGATAGCCGGGGTGTCCGGCGGCACCACATCCAGCGTGCCGCTGTCCGCGCCGGCGGCGGAGACATTGCCCAGGGCGTTGGTTTGGGTGGCGGATACGCTGACCGTTTGGCCATTGGCCGGTTCCGGAATGC
>NZ_JAELTR010000248.1:0-333 GCF_016428945.1 Chromobacterium sp. ASV23 | reverse complement strand
AAAACACGATCTGGATGGCGTGCAGATTGCCGGCGGTGGCGCCGAGCGTCAGCGCGACATCGTGCTCGGTCTGCGCCTCATTGCCGGCGAACTGGCTGACCACCTGGCCATCGACGATGATCTGGAAACCGTCGTCGGCGTTGACGTTGAGGGTGTAATTGCCGGCGGCGGCGCTGAAGGCGCCGTTCAAGGTCAGGATCGATTGCGTGGTGACGCCGTAACTGCTGGCCAGCTGCAGATTGGAGGCATTGCCGCCGAGGAAGGCATTGAGGTTGGCCAGCGAATTGCCGAGGTTGTTGCCGAAGTCGGTGTTGCCATGCCAGACGCCGTTCT
>NZ_JAELTR010000025.1:0-60198 GCF_016428945.1 Chromobacterium sp. ASV23 | reverse complement strand
TTCCAGCACATAGCGGTCGCCCACCTTGGCGCGGCCGAACGGCACGCCTTGCTTCTGCAGCGCCAGTTCCATCGCCATATTGGTCATCACCGTGCCGACGACGCCGCCCTTCAGCGCGCCGCAGGCCGCGCGGGCCTTGGCGATCACGTAGATCAGCTGGTCGCCGTCATAGACGCGGCCAGCCGCGTCCACCATGATCAGGCGGTCGCCATCGCCGTCCAGCGCGACGCCGAAGTCGGCCTGGTGCTCCAGAACCGCCATCTGCAGCGTCTTGGGATAAGTCGCGCCGACGCGCTCGTTGATGTTGTAGCCGTTGGGCTCGCAACCGATCTCCACCAACTCGGCGCCGAGCTCATGGAACACCTTGGGCGCGATGTGGTAGGTGGCGCCGTTCGCGCAATCGACTACCAGCTTCAGCCCTTTCAGGCTCATCTCGTTGGGGAAGGTGCTCTTGCAGAATTCGATGTAACGGTCGGCGGCGCCTTCAATGCGGCGGGCGCGGCCCAGCTCCAGTGAGGCGTTGGTGGCCATCGGCTGATCCAGCATCGCCTCGATTTCCAGCTCCAGCGCGTCGTCCAGCTTGTTGCCGCCCTCGGCGAAGAACTTGATGCCGTTATCGTGGAAAGGATTGTGCGACGCCGAAATCACCACGCCAGCCTCCAGCCGCAGCGCGCGGGTCAGGTAGGCAATGCCCGGCGTCGGCAGCGGGCCGGTCAGCAAGACATTCACGCCGGCGGCGGTGAAGCCGGCCTGCAAGGCGGCTTCGAGCATATAGCCGGAGATGCGGGTGTCTTTGCCGATCAGCACGGTGGGACGGCTGTCCTTGTCATGATCGACCAGCACGCGGCCGGCGGCATAACCGAGTTTCATCACGAATTCGGGATTGATCGGAAACTTGCCGACCTCGCCGCGCACGCCATCGGTGCCGAAATATTTGCGACTCATTACATTCATCTCTTTTCGGTTGAATACCGGACACAACGGTCTTGGGACCCATCAGTCCGGCATTTTGCCATTATCCCGGTAGGGAAAACCAGTTTCAAATCAAGATTCCTGCAGCGCCTGCCATAGCTGCAAGGCCTGGCGCGTCGCCTTGACGTCGTGCACGCGGATCACCGCCGCGCCGCGCCGCGCCGACTCCAACGCGGCCGCCACGCTGGCGCCCAGGCGTTCCGCCGGCGCGGCCTCGCCAGTGATCGCGCCCAGCATGGACTTGCGCGACAGCCCCACCAATTGCGGCACGCCGGCGATGCGTTCGATCTCGTCCAGCCGCCGGAGCAGGGCCAGATTGTGCGCCAGCGTCTTGCCGAAGCCAAAGCCCGGATCCACCAGCAAGCGCTCGCGCGCGACGCCGGCCTGCAGGCACAGCGCCACCCGGCGCTGCAGGTAATCGGCCACTTCGGCCACCACGTCCTGATACGCCGGCTTGTCCTGCATGGTGTCTGGATTGCCCTGCTTGTGCATCAGGCAAATGGCAGCCTGGCTTTGCGCCGCCACCTGCAGCGCGCCCTCGTCCTCCAGCGCCGACACATCATTGATCAGGTCCACCGCGCCCAGGGCCAGCGCCTCGCGCATCACATCGGCGCGACGGGTGTCCAGCGACAAGGGCGCGCCGAGATCGCGCAGTTTCTCCAGCACCGGCAGCACGCGCGACATTTCTTCTTGCGGGCTGACGAAAGGCGCGCCAGGACGCGTCGATTCGCCGCCGATGTCCAGAATATCCGCGCCTTCGGCCAGCATCGCCTCTGCGCGCCGCAAGGCGTCTTCCAGGCGGTTGAAATGGCCGCCGTCTGAGAACGAATCCGGCGTGACATTGAGTATGCCCATCACCAGCGGACGGGACAGATCGAGCGTGAAACGCCCGCACAACAAGGTTTTCATCTTATCTCGCGTTCTAGATACCTGACCAACCAGCAGGCAATAATGCAAAACCGGGCAAGCCCGTTAAGGCTTGCCCGGTTGGAGACGGTTGCAGGATCAGACTTCCTGAGCCGGATCGGACGTCGCCGACGAGGCCGCCGGTTCGGTTGGCTCAGCCGGCTTGGTTTCCGCCGGCTTGGCGGCGAAACCGGAACCCGGCTTGGGCGGACGCGGCGGCTTGCCGGCCATGATGTCGTTGATCTGCTCGGCGTCTATGGTTTCATACTCCAGCAACGCCGCGGTCATGGCCTCCACCTTGTCGCGGTTCTCTTCCAGCAGACGACGCGCCAGCGAGTATTGCTCGTCGATGATGCGGCGGATTTCCTGATCGACTTGCTGCAGCGTGGCTTCCGACAGGTTCTTGTGGGTGGTGATGGAGCGGCCGAGGAAGACCTCGCCCTCGTTCTCGCCGTACACCATCGGGCCCAGCTTGTCGCTCATGCCGTAGCGGGTGACCATGTCGCGGGCCATTTGCGTGGCGCGCTCGAAGTCGTTGGAAGCGCCGGTGGTCATCTGGTTCATGAACAGCTCTTCGGCGATGCGGCCGCCGAACAGAATGGCCAGACGGTCCATCAGGTAGCCGCGGTCATAGGCGAAGCGGTCCTGTTCCGGCAGCTGCATGGTCACGCCCAGCGCGCGGCCGCGCGGGATGATGGTGACCTTGTGCACCGGGTCGGACTTCGGCAGCAGCTTGGCGACGACGGCGTGGCCGGACTCGTGGTAAGCGGTATTGCGCTTCTCTTCCTCGGTCATCACCATGCTGCGGCGCTCGGCGCCCATCATGATCTTGTCCTTGGCGGACTCCAGATCTTCCATGTCCACCAGACGCTTGTTGCGGCGGGCGGCGAACAGGGCGGCCTCGTTGATCAGGTTGGCCAGGTCGGCGCCGGAGAAGCCCGGCGTGCCGCGGGCGATCACTTCGGCGTTGACGTCGGCGGCGATCGGCACCTTGCGCATGTGCACGTTCAGGATCTGTTCGCGGCCGCGGATGTCCGGCAGCGGCACCACCACCTGGCGGTCGAAGCGGCCCGGGCGTTGCAGCGCCGGGTCCAGCACGTCCGGACGGTTGGTAGCGGCGATCACGATCACCGTGGAGTTGGTGTCGAAGCCGTCCATTTCCACCAACAGCTGGTTCAGCGTCTGTTCGCGCTCATCGTTGCCGCCGCCAAGACCGGCGCCGCGCTGGCGGCCGACCGCGTCGATTTCGTCGATGAAGATGATGCACGGCGAGTTCTTCTTGGCCTGCTCGAACATGTCGCGCACGCGCGCCGCGCCGACGCCGACGAACATTTCGACGAAGTCGGAGCCGGAGATGCTGAAGAACGGCACCTTGGCTTCGCCGGCGATGGCCTTGGCCAGCAGGGTTTTACCCGTGCCGGGCGAGCCGGCCAGCAGGATGCCGCGCGGAATGCGGCCGCCCAGGCTCTGGTAGCGGGAAGGATCGCGCAGGTAATCGACGATTTCCTTCACTTCTTCCTTGGCTTCGTCGCAGCCGGCCACGTCCGCGAACATCACGGTGTTCGCGTCCTGGTCCAGCATGCGCGCCTTGCTCTTGCCGAAGGAGAACGCGCCGCCCTTGCCGCCGCCTTGCATCTGGCGCATGAAGAACACCCACACGCCGATCAACAGCAGCATCGGGAACCAGCTGATGAAGATGCTCATCAGCATGGACGGCTCCTCCTCCGGCTTGGCGGAGAAGCGCACATTGTTCTTGATCAGGTCGTCCACCAGTTGTGGATCGTACGGAGCGTAAGTGGAGAAGGCGGTGCCGTCGGTCAGCTTGCCTTTCAGCCACTGGCCGCGCAGCGGATGACCCTCTATGGTCAGGGACTGCACCTTGCCGGACTCGACATCGCTGACAAACTGCGAGTATTCGAGCTGGTTCTGGGTGTCCTGGCGCTTGCTGAACTGATTGAACACCGTCATCAGCACCAAGCCGATGATCACCCAGATGGCGATGTTTTTGCCGATATTGTTCACGAGTAGCGGACTCCTCTGTGCCCTGACTTTATTGGTTGCTTGTACGTTAAATGGCTACGATTGTACGCTCCGCGCCCATTCGTGTCAGCGGCGATGCTTGCCCAGCAGATAGATTTCGCTGGAACGATCGCGCGACGCCTTGGGTTTGCGGGTGACCACCTCGCCGAACAGCTCGCGCATGGCTTTGAGGTAATCCTGAAAATCGCTGCCCTGGAACACTTTGACGAGAAAGTGGCCGCCGGGTTTCAAATGATCGCGCGCAAAATCCAGCGCCAGCTCGCACAGGAGGAAACTACGGGCCTGATCGATGGCGCTCATGCCTGACATATTGGGTGCCATGTCGGAAATTACAAGATCCAGCGCGCGGCCGCCCAATAATTGCTCGAACTCGCGCAAAACCGCTTCTTCGCGGAAGTCGCCCTGGATGAAATCGACACCGGGCACCGGGTCCATCGGCAGGATATCGAGCGCGAACACCTTGCCCTTGTCGCCGACAATGCGCGCCGCCACCTGCGACCAGCTGCCCGGCGTGGAGCCCAGATCCGCCAGCACGGTGCCGGGGCGGATCAGTTTGTCCTTGTCGTTGATCTCCAAGAGCTTGTAGGCGGCGCGGGCGCGATAGCCATCTTTCTGCGCCATTTGCACATATTGGTCGTTGACGTGTTCCTGCAGCCAGCTGTTGCTGCTCTTGCTTCTTGCCATCTCGGCGCTTTCTGTGGTCTCAATGCTCAGGATAGCCGATGGACCCGCGGCGCACGACGCTATCCTGTTGTTTTTCGGTTAATTCAGGCCCAAATTTGGGGCGGAGGGGCAAATTCTAGTAGAATCGCGTTTTGCTTTGAATTCCGTATTTCCATGAAAATTGAAATCAAGCCGTTTCAGCGCAAGTACCTGCAAGGTCTGGCGCACGGCATCGACCCGGTGGTAATGATCGGCAACAACGGCCTGACCGAGTCCGTAGTGCGCGAAATCGCCATCAATCTGGATGCCCACGAACTGATCAAGGTTCGCGTGCTCGGCGACGATCGCGAAGCCCGCGTCGCCATGTTCGAGCAGATCTGCGACGAGCTGGGCTGCGCCCCGGTTCAGCATATCGGCAAGCTGTTGGTGCTGTGGCGCCCCAGCGACAAGCAGCGCATCCCGCTGCCGAAAAACAAGCAGGCGATGAAGGACTGAGTCCGTTTGCCGGTAAACAAAAAGCGGTGGCCCAGCCACCGCTTTTTTGTTGCCTGCGCGGCACAGCGCCGGCCATCCGGGCATACGGCGCTTACTCGCTGCGCCAGATAAAAGCCAGGCCGAGCAGGCTCTGCACCAGGTAGATCAGGCTGGAAATGGCATGCCAGGTGGCGAAGCCGCCGCCGAACAGGCCCTCGGCCGCATGGTTCATCTGTTGCTTCAGCGTAACAATGATCGGCGCCACGCCAAACTGGTTGATCAGCGTGCACGCCAGCATGCCGACGATGAGCCAGAACGCGCCCTGCTTCAAGCCGGACACGCCGTTGCGCCATACCAGGTCCACCATCAGGAACACGCCGCACACCAGCCCAACCCAGGCGATGACGGCGAACAGACGCCCGGCCACCATGCCGGCGGTCACCGCGTCCAGCGTTTTGAACAGCACCGGCGCCACGATCAGGCCGATTACCCACAAACCGCCAATCCAGAAAGTTTTGGCGAAAGCACGCAAGCCGTCCATTTTCCCCCCAGCAACAGAAAGCCGCTCATGAAAAACGCGCGATCAGGCGTCGCGCGCGGTTCGGATTCAGGTCAGATGTACTTGACGTCGAGCACTTCGTACTCGCGGATGCCGCCCGGGGCCACGACTTCGGCCACGTCGCCGGCTTCCTTGCCGATCAGGGCGCGCGAGATCGGCGAGTTCACCGATACCTTGCTGACCTTGATGTCGGCTTCGTCGTCGCCGACGATCTGGTAGGTCACGTTCTCTTCGGTTTCCAGATCCATCAGTTCGACGGTGGCGCCGAACACCACGCGGCCATCGGCGTCCAGCTCGGCCGGATTGATGATCACGGCGTTGGACAGCTTGGCTTCCAGCTCGGCGATGCGGCCTTCAACAAAGGCCTGACGTTCTTTGGCCGCGTCGTATTCGGCGTTTTCCGACAGGTCGCCATGAGAACGGGCCTCGGCGATCGCCTCGATCACCGCCGGACGCTCCACGCTCTTCAGGCGTTGCAGTTCTTCCTTCAGAAGCTCGGCGCCGCGTACAGTCAACGGGACTTTGGTCATTACAGTATTCTCCACAGGCGGTTGTCCGCCTTTATCAAAAGCACAAGCCGCCGTACAGGACGGCGGCTTGCACAAGCGGGTTTGAGCGGAATTGTAACGGCAAATCGCCTCCGCATCAAAGCCTACCGATGGACTGCTACCCTCAACCCGCGATCTGCGCGTGCAATTGCTGCACGCTGTACACATCGAAGGCCTCGGCATGCTTCATGCCCACGCACACCGCCTTGGCGGCGGACAGCGTGGTGTACTGCGGCACGCGCGCCTGCAGGGCGGAGCGGCGGATCGAATGGCTGTCCTGGATCGCGGTGCGCTTCTCGTCCACCGTGTTGATCACCAGATCGATTTCGCCGTTCTTGATCATGTCCACGATGTGCGGGCGGCCTTCGTTCACCTTGTTGACCACCTGCACGATCAGGCCGGCCTCGGTCAGGTGCTTGGCGGTGCCGCGGGTGCAGCAGATGCCGAAGCCCAGACGCTGCAGCTCGCGCGCCACATCCACCGCGCCGTTCTTGTCGCCGTCGCGCACCGACAGGAACACCTTGCCGGTCTTGGGCAAGCGGTCGCCGGCGCCCAGCTGCGCCTTGACGTAGGCTTCGGCGAAGGTTTTGCCGACGCCCATCACCTCGCCGGTAGACTTCATTTCCGGCCCCAGGATGGTATCGACGCCCGGGAACTTGATGAAGGGGAACACGGCTTCCTTCACCGCGTAGAACGGCGGGATCACCTCCTTGGTGAAGCCCTGCTCGGTCAGGCTGATGCCGGCCATGGCGCGGGCGGCGATCTTGGCCAGCGGCGCCGAGGTCACCTTGGAGACGAAAGGCACGGTGCGCGAGGCGCGCGGGTTCACTTCCAGCACGTAGATGGTGTCGCCCTGGATGGCGAACTGCACGTTCATCAGGCCCACCACGTTCAGCGCGCGCGCCATGGCCTCGGTCTGGCGGCGGATCTCGTCCTGCAGCGCCGGGAACAGGCTGTACGGCGGCAGCGAGCAGGCCGAGTCGCCGGAGTGGACGCCGGCTTGCTCCACGTGCTGCATGATGCCGCCGATCACCACGTTCTGGCCGTCGGACACGCAATCCACGTCCACTTCGATGGCGTCGTTGAGGAAGCGGTCCAGCAACACCGGGCTGTCATTCGACACCTTCACCGCTTCGCGCATATAGCGCTCCAGATCGGCCGGCTCGTGCACGATTTCCATGGCGCGGCCGCCCAGCACATAGGACGGGCGTACCACCAGCGGATAGCCGATTTCCTCGGCCAGCTTCATCGCCTCGGCCGGCGCGCGGGCGGTGCGGTTCGGCGGCTGCTTCAGGCCCAGCTCGTTCAGCAGTTTCTGGAAGCGCTCGCGGTCTTCGGCGGCGTCGATCATGTCCGGCGAGGTGCCGATGATGGGCACGCCGTTGGCCTCCAGCGCGCGCGCCAGCTTCAGCGGGGTCTGGCCGCCGTACTGGACGATGACGCCGAACGGCTTCTCGATGCGGCAGATTTCCAGCACGTCTTCCAGCGTCAGCGGCTCGAAATACAGGCGGTCCGAGGTGTCGTAGTCAGTGGACACGGTTTCCGGGTTGCAGTTGACCATGATGGTCTCGAAGCCCGACTCGCGCAGGCTGAGCGCGGCGTGCACGCAGCAGTAGTCGAACTCGATGCCCTGGCCGATGCGGTTCGGCCCGCCGCCCAGCACCATCACCTTCTTGCGGTCCGACGGCTTGGATTCGCACTCTTCCTCATAGGTGGAGTACATGTAAGCGGTATTGGTGGCGAACTCGGCGGCGCAGGTGTCGACGCGCTTGTATACCGGGTGCAGGCCCAGCGCCCAGCGCTTGGCGCGCACGGCAGCCTGGTCGGTTCCCAAGAGTTCGCCCAGGCGGCGGTCGGAGAAACCCTTGCGCTTCAGGCGGCGCAGCTCGGCGTAGTCCATGTCCTCGACCTTGCGGCCGGACAGCGCCTGCTCCTCGCCGACGATGTCTTCGATCTGCGCCAGGAACCACGGGTCGATCTTGCTGACGGCGTGGATGTCGTCGCGGCTCATGCCGATGCGGAAGGCGTCGGCCACGTACAGGATGCGTTCCGGTCCCGGCGCGCCCAGCTCGTGGCGGATGGCGGCTTCGTCGGTGGTGACCGAGTCGAAGCCGGACAGGCCGGTCTCCAGGCCGCGCAGGGCTTTTTGCATCGATTCCTGCAGCGTGCGGCCCATGGCCATCACCTCGCCCACCGACTTCATCTGCGTGGTCAGGCGGTCGTCGGCCTGCGGGAATTTTTCAAAGGCGAAACGCGGAATCTTGGTGACCACGTAGTCGATGGACGGCTCGAACGAAGCCGGGGTGGCGCCGCCGGTGATGTCGTTCTTCAGTTCGTCCAGCGTGAAGCCGACGGCCAGCTTGGCGGCGATCTTGGCGATCGGGAAGCCGGTGGCCTTGGACGCCAGCGCGGATGAACGCGACACACGCGGGTTCATCTCGATGACGATCATCTCGCCGGTGGCCGGATTGGTGGCGAACTGCACATTGGAGCCGCCGGTATCCACGCCAATCTCGCGCAGCACCGCCAGCGAGGCGTTGCGCATGATCTGGTATTCCTTGTCGGTCAGCGTCTGCGCCGGGGCCACGGTGATGGAGTCGCCGGTGTGCACGCCCATCGGGTCGAAGTTTTCGATGGAGCAGATGATGATGCAGTTGTCGTTCTTGTCGCGAACGACCTCCATCTCATACTCTTTCCAGCCCAGCACCGACTGCTCGATCAGCAGCTCGTGGGTGGGAGACGCCTCGAAGCCGCGCTCGCAAATGGCGACGAACTCTTCCTTGTTGTAGGCGATGCCGCCGCCGGAGCCGCCCATGGTGAAGGACGGACGGATCAGCGTGGGGAAGCCCACCTTGGCCTGCGCCTCCAGCGACTCTTCCATGGTGTGGCAGACGAAGGACAGCGGGCAGGACAGGCCGATCTTGGCCATGGCTTCCTTGAAGCGGCCGCGGTCCTCGGCCTTGTCGATGGCGTCTTCGGTGGCGCCGATCAGCTCCACTTTATATTTTTCGAGGACGCCGTGCTTGGCCAGGTCCAGCGCGCAGTTCAGCGCGGTCTGGCCGCCCATGGTCGGCAGAATGGCGTCCGGACGCTCCTTGGCGATGATCTTTTCCACCACCGGCCAGCTGATGGGCTCGATGTAGGTGACGTCGGCCATGTCCGGGTCGGTCATGATGGTGGCCGGGTTGGAGTTCACCAAGATGACCTTGTAACCCTCCTCGCGCAGCGCCTTGCAGGCCTGGGCGCCGGAGTAGTCGAACTCGCAGGCCTGGCCGATGACGATCGGGCCGGCGCCAATGATCAGAATGCTTTTGATGTCGGTACGCTTTGGCATGGCTTCTACTCTTTGATGACTTGTATTTTCCGGCCGCGCCGCACACGGCGACGCGGCATGTTCACTATTGACCTTACAGGCTGGCCGCCGCCAGCTTGGCGCCGAATCCGACGAAGATGGCTCCCACCGAGCCACCGAGCGCCGCCGTCAGCTTGCGGCGGCGGCGGAAGGCCGCGGCCAGCTTGTCGCCCAGCAGGATCAGCATGGACAGATTGGCGATGCTGCAGCACTGCACGATGGCGCCCAGCGCGGCGAAGGTCAGAGCCGGGTGCGGATAGGCCGGATCGACGAACTGCACGAAGAACGATACGAAGAACAGGATGGCCTTCGGGTTCATCAGGCTGATCAGCAGCGCCTTGCGGTAAGGGTGGCCGCCGGACAACGGCGACGCGGCCGAGGCGGACTCTTCGCCGCGACGCGCGCGGCGCCAGGCCAGCAGGCCGGACTTCAGCATATTGATGCCCAGCCAGGCCAGATAGCCGCCGCCTATGTACTTGACCACCGCGAACAGCGCCGGATTGGCCTGCAGCAGACCGGCCGCGCCGGTGGCCGCCAGCGTCATCAGGATGAAGTCGCCGCTGACCACGCCGCCCGCCGCGGCGAAACCGGCGCGCTTGCCGCGCTGCGCCGCCACCGACAGCACATACATGGCGTTCGGCCCCGGCAACAGGATGACGATCAGCGTGCCGATCAGGTAGGTGGTAAGGTCGGTAATGCCCAACATGATTCGACTCCGCCCTTACTGCCGCGCGGCCATCGCGTCGATGAAACGGTCGAACAGATAAGCCACGTCCTCCGGTCCCGGGCTGGCTTCCGGGTGGCCCTGGAAGGAAAAAGCCGGGCGGTCGGTCAGCGCGATGCCCTGCACCGTGCCGTCGAACAGCGAACGGTGGGTGACGCGGACATTGGCCGGCAGGCTGGTTTCGTCCACCTGGAAGCCATGGTTCTGGCTGGTGATCATCACGCGGCCGCTGTCCAGGTCCTGCACCGGATGGTTGGCGCCGTGGTGGCCGAACTTCATCTTGGAGGTGTTGGCGCCGGTGGCCAGGCCCAAGAGCTGGTGGCCGAGGCAAATGCCGAACACCGGCAGCTTGGTTTCCAGAATCTCGCGGATGGCGGAAATGGCGTAGTCGCACGGTTCCGGGTCGCCGGGGCCGTTGGACAGGAACACGCCGTGCGGATTCATCGCCAGCACATCGGCCGCCGGCGTTTGCGCCGGCACGATGGTCAGCTGGCAGCCGCGTTCGGCCAGCATACGCAGGATGTTGTGCTTGACGCCGAAGTCATAGGCCACCACGTGGTAGCGGGTGGACGACTGCACCTGGTAGCCCGCGCCCAGCTTCCATTCCTTCTCGGTCCAGGCATAGGGCTTCTGGCAGCTGACCACCTTGGCCAAGTCCTGGCCGGCCATGGAGCCGAAGCCGCGCGCCAGCTCCAGGGCTTTGGCCTCGTCGATGTCGCCGGCCATGATGCAGCCGGCCTGGGCGCCCTTCTCGCGCAGGATGCGGGTCAGCTTGCGGGTGTCGATGTCGGCGATGGCGACGACATTGTGCTTTTTCAGGTAATCGGACAGCGAATCTTCGGCGCGGAAGTTGCTGTGCAGCAGCGGCAGATCGCGGATGATGAGCCCGGATGCAAAAACGGCGCGGGATTCGGTATCTTCCGAATTCGCGCCGACATTGCCAATGTGGGGATAAGTGAGAGTGACGATCTGCCTGGTATAGGAGGGATCCGTCAGGATCTCCTGGTAACCGGTGATGGCGGTATTGAATACCACCTCACCCACCGTATGGCCGGTGGCACCGATAGCACTACCTTTGAAAAGCGTGCCGTCAGCCAAGACAAGGATTGCGGGGAGGTTTGACACTGGCTGGCTCCTGTTGCTTTGCCTGGGCGCTTACACAAAAACCGGCTGCGCCGGTTTCTGGTTTCACACCCTGGGATTTTCAAAATTCTTATGTGAATAACGGGACTCGGCGCCTGCGCCTGTCCCGTTTGGTTAAACCTTTCTATAGTACCGCACATTTTTCGACTGCACAATACCATCCAGCCTGTTTTGCTGAAAAATCCTTACATGCCGGTCTTGGATTGCCAACTGACGCTGGTCGGCCCCGACGGCTGCCCCAGCATCAGCATCAAGGGCTTCAGCGCGTCGTACTTGTCCGGCGGGCTATCCGCCGTGCCGGCCATATTGAAAGCGCCGTTGGCCGGCCAGCTGCCCTGGCCATTCAGCATCAGCGGGCCCTCCAGCGTGGACAGGTTCAGACTCAGCCCTTGCGGCGTGCCGGACAGGTCCAGCTGATAGCTGCCGAACGGCAGCGCCGTCGTCAGCGGGGTGGACGCGCCGCGCCATAGCACTTGCGCGGTGCCGCTGATAGTCTTGCCCTGGCGCGCCAGCTGCGGGATGTTCAATTGCAGCTCGCCGCCCAGCCGCGCCGCCTGCCAGGTCTTGGACAGATTGGCCAGCGCCGCCACCGGCAAGGAGACGGCCAACCCTCTCACCTCCTGCTTGCCGAATCCCAGCTGCACCAGCCCCGGCTGGCCGGCGCTGTCCACATGCCACACCAGCAGGCCGGATAGCAGCGCGCGCGGCTGCCATTGCCAGGCCAGCGGGCTCGTCGTCTGCACTTCGCCTGACGGTCCCAGATACACCAGCTGCGCGCTGCCGTTCCACAGCGTGCCCTTGGCCTCGTTGACATCCCAGTGCCGATCGCTGAGCCTGGCCACCGGCCACGACAGCCAGCTGGCCGGCAATGCCGACAGCGCGCCCGCCAGGAACAGCAGCGCCAGGGCCAAGCCCTTCCCTATCTTGCGCCTCATGCTTCTGCCCCCGTATGCGCCAGCAGCGCCTTGATCTTCACCTGCCCCGGCACCGGCTGCGCCTCCACCTTGACGTTCAGCACGCGCACCTGCTGCTGCGCCGACAATACGCCGGCGAAGCGCACCCAATCGTCAAACCCCATCACGCCTTCCATGCTGACGCCGGAATCGCCTTCGGGATTGAACTGGATGCCGCCCGGCAAGCCCTGGCTCTTGGCCGTTTGCTGCAGCAGCGGTATCAGCTCCTTGGCCGGCAGCGGAGCCTGCGCCGGCTGGCGCTTCAATTTGGCCGCTTCGTCCGCCAGCGCCTGCACCATGCCCTGCTCCGCCTGCAAGCGCGCCACCGCCGCGCGGTTGCGCTGCAGCGAGGCATTGGCCGGCTCCCATACTCCCAGGTACAGAAAAGCCGCGCCCAGCACCGCCGCCATGGCCGCCAGCAGCCGTTGCTCGCGCACGGTGCGCTGCTGCCAGTAATCGAGAAACTGTTGCTTGTACGCTTTCATCGTCACGGCTCCCGCGCCACCACCAGTTGCTTGCTGCCGGGCTGGCTGCTCGTCGCGTCCAGCATGATCTGCCGCGCCGCCAGCAGCTTGCGCCAGCGCGCCAGGCTTTCCGCCGGCACCTCCGCGACCTGCAGCCTCAGGCGGCCGGCCTCATATTCCATTTGGCGCACCTGCAGATCGCGCCCGGCCACCGCCGCCAGCGCGCCCATCAGTTCCACCATATCGTCGCGCGCCGGCAAGCCATGGCTCAGCCTGAGCTTGTCCACCGCGCGCAGCATGGGCAAGGCGCTGCTGCCCGGCAAGGCTTGGCCGCCTATCCACGGCGTGGCGGCGCTCCTGATCTGCTGCGACAGGCTGTACTTCTGCCAGGCATACCAGGCGGACTGGCTCAACGTCAGCGCCAGCTGCGCCGCGAGCAGGCCGCCCAGCAGCCAGCCCGCCCGTTTCAGCGACGGTGCCCAGTCGCGCCAACGCCGGTTGGCGGCCAATTCGCCTTGGGCGAAGTCGAAGTGGCCATGGCGGCGGCCGCTGCGCCAATCGTAAGCCTCGCCGCGCGCGGTTTCGCCCTGCCATCCCGGCAGGCGCGACAACAGCTCGTCCGCGCTGTCGACGCCGCTCAGCTGCAAGCGCGCCGGCACGGCTGCGGTCAGCAGCGAACTGAACAGCGCCTGTTCCAGCGCCGCGCCGCCGCGCGGCAAGCTGGCGGCGAAAGGCGAAGCGGCGCGCACCAGCCAGCGGTCGGCCAGCCGAGTCACGCTCCAACCGCCAGCCGGCGGCGGCGCCAGCAGGCATTCCTCCGGCACGATGCGGTCGCACAGCCGGCCCAGGCTTTTCAACATGGCCACGGCGCGGCGCACCGCTGCCGCTTCAGTCACCGCCACCGCGCGCCGGCCGTCGGCCGCCGCGTCGCCCAGCGCGTACAGATTGGCCGCCGGGTCATTGCCCAGGCCCTCTTCCAGCGCGAAGCCGATCACCGCCGGCGTCGGCTGCTTCACCGCATCCGGCAGTTTCACCTCGCTGAACAGCGTGCGGCCGGCAGGCAGCACCAGTTCGCAATGGTCGGCCTTGGGCCATCCTCCGGGCGCGCTGTCGCCCTGCGCGGCCAGCTCGCCGCGCGCGCCCAGCAAGGCCCACGGCAGGCCCGGCTCGCTATCGGGCCAGCCGGCCCGCAGATAGAGTCGCAGCGTCGTCATTGATTTCTCCACCAGACCGCGCCGCCAGGGCGCGGTCGTCATTGCCATCCTGTCGCCACACCAGCCGGACGACATTGAGGTTGCTGTAAATCATCGCCCGCATCCGCAGCTTGGCTTTGCCATAGCTGGAGCGGCTGTCGAGCAGAAAATAATTGGAGGCGGCGCCTATCATGTTGCTAAAGTTGCTCTTGACCATATTGCCCGGCGGCCGAGCCAGAAAATCGGCCTTGTCGCGGTAGTAAACGGTCTGCCGCTGCTTCATCATCACCATCAGATTGCCGTCGCCTATGCCCGGCATCAGCGTCTTCAGCACCTTGTCGGTGGCGGTATTGACGTTGATCGTCGTCGCCGTCGGCGGCAAGGCGGCGATGTGCGGCAACAGCTTGTCCATCACCTCTGGCGTATAGCCCGGCAGCCAGCGCAGCATCTCCACCCGCGCCAGCGGATGGCTGGGCCGCGGCGCCGAGTTTTGATCGGTCTGGGCCATCGGATCCTCGCTGTCCGACATGCCGCGCAGCTTGCGCAGCAAGGGCTCGGACAAGGTGCTGGGCAAACCCAGCGTCTTCAGCAGGTCGCGGTAGAACATCAGCTGATCCTTATCCACCTGCCCACCGTCATTGACCAGCGAGTTGATGTTGAAGCGCCCCTGCAAATCGGTCAGCGCGCCGCTGACCTTCACGCCCTGCGCCTCGGTCTGCGGCAGGGGCTGTGCCCAAAGCTGGGACAACGCCACCACGCCGTTGCCGCTGACATTGTTGAAGCGCAGGATTTCCATCGCCCAGCCCAGGCCCGCCTCTGCCACCAGCCGCAGCTGGGCGCGGCTCTTGTCGTTTTCCAGCTGATGCCACCACAAGCCCTGCTGCCACAGCACCAGGCTGGCCGCCGTGGTGGCCAACGCCACGATCAGCAGCGCCATGATCACCGCCATGCCGGACTGCCGCCGTCTCATGGCAACACCCATAATCTATGCACTTGGCGCGCGCCCGGCATCGCGATGCGCATTTCCAGCCCGCGCGCGGACAGGCCCTGGCCGCCGCTGGGCCAGGCATCCTGCCAGCTGCCATCGTTCAGCAGCACCCGCCAGCTCACCTTCATCTCCGCGCCCAATAGCGGATAGACCGCCGGCTGCCCGCCGCCGGCATCGCCGGCCGACCACGACAGTCCGCCCGCCCCGGCATGGTAGATCACCCGCTCCTTTCCGCTGGCGTAGCGGGAAGACACCGACTCCAACGCCAGCGTCTGGCCATTGCCATCCTGCTGCAAGGTCAGCGTGCTGGCGCCCAGCGCCTGGCCTTGCATGGGATCGGCCTGGCTGGCCTGCGGCTGCAGGCCCGTCAGGTCGCTCTCCAGCCGGCGGAAGGCCCGCGCGGCATCCACCCACTGCTGGCCGGTCTGCATCAGCCGCTCGCGGGCGATCAGCAAGGAGCCGAAGGCCTTGTATCCCATCACCGACAGGATGGCCAACAGGCTCATCGCCACCAGGATTTCCAGCAGCGTCATGCCGCCCTGCTTGCGCGCGCTCAACCGCCGCCTCCCGGCTGCTGCCTGAGATAGCCGGTGATCTCGGCCAGCACATAGCGGCCGGCACCCGGCGCCAGAATGCGCACCACCACCTTGCGGAAATTCGGATTCGGCGTGGTGGTCACCTCTCGCTCCCAGCGCCACTCCACGCCATCCGACTTGCTTTCGCCGGCTTGCTGGCCCGGCTCGGGAAACTGGCGCAGCGCCTGCATGGCGGCGATCTGGTTCTGCGCCTCCCAGTTGGCCTGCATCCGCCGCTCCATGCCTTCGGCGTTGTCGGCCGCCAGGCCGGTGGCGCGCAGCAACGCGCCGAGCGCCACCGCGATGATGGCCAAGGCAACCAGCACTTCGAACAAGGTGAAACCGGCCTGCCGCTTCATGAGCCGTCCGTCACGGTCACCCGTCCCAGTGGAGATTGCAACACCGTCAGCTTGCGGCCCGCGCCGTCCAGTTGCAGCGCCAGGGCCACGGCGCGGCCGTTCTGCCACAACAGCAGCGGCCTGTCGGCCGGCCACGGCTGGCCATCCAGCAACAGGCCGCCGCCGGCGATGCCGTCCGGCCACGCGTGCGGGGCCAGCAGCTCATCGCCGACGGGGCTCCAATTGCCGTCATCGTCCTGCCGGCTGAACACATAACCTTTGCCATTCCAGCTCAACGCCAGCATGTCGCCCATCTCGGCGGCGTCGCCGGCCTGCTCCAGCACGCGCGCGAAGCGATAGCCCTCGTCGCTCAACAGACGATGGGTGTCCGGCCTCAGGCTCAAGGTCACGGTGGTAGCGAGGACGCCGATGATCAGCATCACCACCATCACCTCGATCAGCGTGAAGCCGCGCGCGCGCGCCGCCAGGCTCAAGTCCAGCCCTCCGGCTTACTTGCCGCTGTCCCAGTTGCCGATGTCGGCGTCGTTGCCTTCGCCGCCCGGCTGGCCATCGGCGCCGAAGCTCCAGATGTCGATTTCGCCGTGCGTGCCCGGATTGGCGTACTGGTAGGGATTGCCCCAAGGATCCTTGGGCAGGCGTTCCAGATAGCCGCCCGGCTTCCAGTTCTTCGGTTCCGGCGCGGCGGCCGGCTTCTGCACCAGCGCCTGCAGGCCCTGGTCGGTGGTCGGATAGCGGCCGTTGTCCAGGCGGTACAGCTTCAGCGCCTGGCTGATGGCGCCGATGTCCTGCTTGGCGGCGACGATGCGCGCCTCATCTGGCCGGCTCATCACCTTGGGCACCACCAGCGCGGCTAGCACGCCGAGGATGACGATCACCACCATGATTTCGATCAGGGTGAAGCCGCGCTGGGCGGCGTGTTTCAACTGTTTCATTGCATCTCCATCATTTGATCCGGAAGAACACGCTCTTCTCGGTAACGTCTCATTACCCATTCGTGCCTAATGTAAAACTATGCTTTTCAAACTTGCATTCACAATGCCTTGTTCTTGTCAATTTCCCTCAGCAGCAGCACCTGCAGCGCATCAAGCCGTCTCCGCAAATTCATGCATTCACGCACGCAGAGCAAAGCCAGGAAAAATCCAGCGTAAGAGGCGACCGCCAGCAATGCCATCCACATGGAAGCAGTGGCTTCAAAAAGCACCGCCCCCATGCCAACCGCCATCATCAAACCCAAGATTACCTGCAACAAGGACACAGGGCTGGGTCGGCGTACAGTGAGCACCTCTCGGGCAGTTACGTCCTCAGCTACGCCATTCAGCAACTTCTGATACTGCAGATTCAAAATTGGATCCTGATCCAACATTTTTGCCCCCCGTTCCCAAATGCTCCGCTCAATGCACCATCTGGTTCATATCGATGATCGGCATCATGATGGCCAGCACGATCAACAGCACCATGCCGCCCATCACCAGAATCAGCAGCGGCTCCATCAGTGTGGTGAAGGTGGCCAGCTTGCGCTCCACCTCCTGCTCCTGCTGCTGCGCGGCGCGGTCCAGCATGTGGGACAGCGTGCCGCTGGCCTCGCCGCTGGAGATCAGGTGGATCAGCACCGGCGGAAACTTCTTGCTGGCGTTCAGCGCGCGCGACAGCGAAATGCCCTCGCGCACCTTGTTCATCGCATCGGCCACCGCGTCCTGCATCGGCAGCATGGACATCAGGCCGCGCGCGGTTTCCAGAGCGGTAAGCAGAGGCACGCCGGAACCGACCAGAATGGACAGCGTGCTGGCCATGCGCGCGGTATTCAGCGCGCGGAACAGGCGGCCGAATACCGGCAGCTTCAGCACCCGCTCGTGGAAGCGGCGTTTCAGCGCCGGCGCGCGCCAGGCGCGCACGGCCAAAAACACCGCGGCGATGATGGCGATCAGCAAGACCACGCCCCACTGGCGCAGGAAATCGCTGCAGGCCATCAGGGCGCGGGTCAAAAACGGCAGCGTCTGCTTGGTCTGGGCGAAGACGCTGACCACCTGCGGCACGACATAGCTCATCAGGCCTGCCACCACCAGGATGGCCACCAGGGTCACGACCGCCGGATAGGCCAAGGCCAGCGTCACTTTCTGCTGCGTGTTCTGCCGCTTGTCCAGATATTCCGCCAAGCGCGCCATCACCATGTCCAGATGGCCGGACTGCTCCCCCGCCTGCACCAGCGAGCGGTACAAGGGCGAAAACACGCCGGGCGCGGCGGACAGCGCCTGGGCAAAGCTCTTGCCTTCCAGGATGTCGCTGCGCAGCGCGGCCAGCACGGTGCGGCTGCGCGGGTTTTCCGCTTGCTCGGTCACCGCGGTCAACGCTTTTTCCAGCGTCAAGCCGGCATTCAGCAAGGTGGACAGCTGCTCGGTGATCATCACCAATTCGGCGCGCGGCAAGCCGCGGCGCAGCACATTGCTGGCCGCGCCGCCGGTCTTGGCGTTGACGCTGTCCACCGTCACCGGCAACAGGCCGCGTTCGCGCAGCTGGACGCGCGCGGCGCGGGCGGAGTCGGCCTCCAGCAGGCCGCTTTGCTCCTTGCCCGCCGCGTCGTAGGCGGTGTACTTGAAGGCTGCCATCAGCTCCTCGTCACCCGCAGGATTTCTTCCAGACTGGTCTCGCCGGCCTTGACCCAGCGCAGGCCGTCGTCGCGCAGGCTGCGCATGCCGTGGCGCGCGGCGTGGTCGCGCAGGCGCTGCTCGGACGCGCGGTCATGGATCAGCCGCTGCATGGTGTCGTCCACCAGCATCAGCTCGTAAATGCCGTAACGCCCCTTGTAGCCGGAGCCGCCGCAAGCCGGGCAACCGACAGGACGATAGTGCACCGCCGTCGGATCGTCCTCCAGCGGCACCGGATGCGGCGCCTTGCACTGCGGGCAGACGCGGCGCACCAGACGCTGCGCCATCACCCCCAGCAAGCTGGACGCCAGCAGAAACGGTTCGACGCCCATGTCGGTGAGCCGCGTCACCGCGCTGGCGGCGTCGTTGGTGTGCAGCGTCGCCAGCACCAGGTGGCCGGTCAGCGAGGCCTGGACGGCGATCTGCGCGGTTTCCAGGTCGCGGATCTCGCCTATCATCACCACGTCCGGGTCCTGCCGCAGGATGGCTCGCAAGGCCTTGGCGAAGCTCATGTCGATCTTGGGATTGACCTGGGTCTGGCCCACGCCGTCCAAGTGGTACTCCACCGGGTCTTCCACCGTCATGATATTGGTGTGGCTGGCGTCCAAGCGGGACAGCGCGGCGTACAGCGTGGTGGTTTTGCCGGAGCCTGTGGGGCCGGTGACCAAGAGGATGCCGTGCGGCTGATTGATCAGCTTGTCGACCGAGGCCAAGGTGTCGGCGGCCATGCCCAGCGTGGCCAGGTCCAGCCGCGCGTTTTCCTTGTCCAGCAAACGCAGCACCACGCGTTCGCCGTGGCTGGTGGGCAGCGTGGAAACCCGCACGTCCACCGGCCGGCCGCCCAGGCGCAGCGAGATGCGGCCGTCTTGCGGGATGCGCTTTTCGGCGATGTCCATGCCGGACATGATCTTGATCCGCGACACCATGGCCGCGTGCAGCGCGCGGTGCGGGCTGACCACGTCGCGCAGCGTGCCGTCCAGGCGGAAGCGGACGACGGAGCGGTCTTCGAACGCCTCGATGTGGATGTCGGACGCCCCGTCGCGCAGCGCCTGCGTCAACAAGGCGTTGATCATGCGGATGATGGGCGCGTCACCCTCGCTCTCCAGCAGGTCTTCCACCGTGGGCAAGGATTCGACCATCTGGTTCAGGTCCATGTCCTGGCCGATGTCGTCCACCATTTCCGCCGCCGCGCCGTCGCGGCTGGCGTAGTGCTCGGACAAGCGCTTGTCGAACTGGGCGGCAGTCAGCATTTCCGCGCCCACCAGCGGCCCGCCATGCAGGCGCAGGGCCTCGGCCCAGGCGGCCGGCTTGGCGTCCTCGCGCAGCAGCAACTGGCGGCCGCTCTCGCCATCCAGCAGGATGACCCCGTTGGCGCGGGCGAAGGGGAACGGCAGCAAGGTGGAGAGCTTGGCCGACATCATTGCGCTGCCTTGGCTTTGTCTTGGTTTTTGCTCAGATCGTCCAGCGCGCCGCGGATGCCCTTGTCGGGCAAGGCCTTCAGCGCGTCATCCAGCGTCAACGGCAATTTGCTCTTCATTTGCTGGTGCAGGTCGCCTACCACGTAGTTGTAGCGCTCGCCCGCCATCGCGCTGTTGCCGGTCTCGTCGCGGATGATGGTGGGGCGGATGAAGATCATCAGGTTGGTCTTCTTCCGCGCCTTGCCCTGATACTTGAACAGATTGCCCAGCCAGGGGATATCGCCCAACAACGGCACCTTGTCCTCGGCATTGCTGGTATTTTCCTGCGTCAAGCCGCCCAGCGCCACCAAGCCGCCGTCATTGACCGTCACGACCGTATCCAGCGTGCGGCGGTTGAATGTGGGGTTGGCCGAGCTAGCCGTGGTGGGATCGATGGAGTCGGCCGCCTGGCTGATTTTCAGTCGGATAGCGCCGCCCTCTGAGATCTGCGGCGTGATTTTCAAGCCGAAGCCGACCGTCTTGCGGTCATAGGTATTGTACGGGGCATTGGACGAGCCGCTGGCGCCGGCCGGATAGGACGCGCTGAGCACGCCGATTTCCTGGCCGATCACGATTTTGGCCTCTTCGTTGTCCATGGTGACCAACTGCGGCGTCGCCACCAGATTGCCCTGCGCTTCTTGTTCCAAAGCCTGGGCCAGCAAACCCAGCGTGGGAATCTGCACCCCATCCACCGTGATGGTGTTGATAATAGCGGCCGTCAGCCCTCCGCCAGTCAGGCTGCTGACCAGGTTCCCCAGCGGCGAAGTCGTAGCAGAAGTGCCAGTTCCCGGAAAAAGGGAAGGTGAATTCGGGCTAGGCAAGCTGTTGCCGATCAAACCATTGCCGCGCACGCTGGCCGCCCACTGCACGCCAATCGACGTGGAGTGATTGGCCGTCACTTCCATCACCAGCGCCTCGACATAAACCTGGGCGCGCCGCTTGTCGAGCAAGTCGATCACATTCCGCAAATTCTGGTACATCGGGTCCGGCACGTTCAGGATCAGGGCGTTGCTGTTGCTGTCGGCCTGGATCATTGCCGCCACGCCGGTGCCGGAGGGGCCGGAAGATGCGGAGGCGGCCGGCGCATTATTGTCCAGAACCGGCGCAGCACTTGGCGCAGTATTGCCGGAGCCCACGTTGGCGCCGCCGGTTTGATTGCCGCTGACGCCGCTCATCAGACTGGAACTTCCCGTTGCGCTGCCGCCGATGACACTGCGCGTCTGCACCGGGCTGCCATCGGCCGCCAGCAGGGCGCGCAAGGTTTTGGCTACTTCGGTGGCCTGGGCATTCTTCAGATACACCACCCGCACATTGGAGCCGGCCTGGCTCGGCTGATCCAGGACTTTCAGCAGGCTCTTGAGCTTGCCTATCTTGCCTGGCGCGTCTGTCTTGACCATCAGCACATTGGCGCGCGGATCGGCCAGGATGCTGGTCTTGCCGCCCTCTGCGCCACCGTCCTGCATCAGCTTGTTCAAGGTGCTGGCCAATTCAACCGCCGAGCCGAACAGCACCGGAATCACAGCGGTGTCGCCGGAAGAGGCCGACTCCACCGACTCGATGATGGACTCAATGCGCTGGATGTTCTCGGCGTAGTCGGTAACGATCAGGGCGTTGGACTGCGGATAGGCCGCCACCGTGTTGTTGGGCGACACCAATGGCCGGATCACCGGAACCAGCTGATTGGCGTTGCTGTTCTGCAGCGCGAATACCTTGGTGATCAGCCGGTCGCCATCGCCGCGCGGCACGCGCTTGACCGCCCGGGCATGCAGCTTGGCGTCGGCCTCCGGCACGATCTTGATCACGCCGTTGCCTTCCACCGCGGAAAAGCCCTGCAGCCGCAGCGAGGACAACAGCACTTGGTAGGACAAGGCGCGCGGCACCGGCCGGCTGGACACGATATTGACCGTGCCCTTGACGCGCGGATCGATGATGAAGTTCTTGCCGCTGATTTCGCCTATCGCCTTGACCACGGTCTCGATGTCGGCGTTGACGAAGTTGAGCATCACCGTGTCGTTCTGCGGCGCCGCCAGCAGTTGACAGCTGTAGACCAGGGCCAGGGTGGCGACGAGTTTGGAAATTCGCATTGCACTCTCTTATTGGCGAATCATCGCGGCAGGATCGACCGCGGGTTGGGGCGGAGTATCGGGTACGGAATTCTGGCTGGGCACCGGCACTGGCACGGCGCCGGGCATCGGCGGGGGCTGCATCTGGCCAGGCGCCTGGGGCGGCGGCTGCGTCGCGGCGTCCGCGCCGCCCGCTGCGCCATTGCGAGCCTGCAGCGGTACGAACTGCTCGCTGCCGCCGGAACGGATGGTCACGCCATTCGGCGCGACTTTCACCAGCTCCCAGCCATCAGCGGTTTGCTTGCCCTGCAGCAGCGGTTCGGCATGGCCGTTGTTGTCCACGATGGCGAAACCGAGAACGCCGGGCAGCGAAGGCGCGTATACGCCCAACAGGCGCAGCGGCGGCAGCGCGGCCGCCTGCTGCTGCGGCGCTTCGCCAAACCAGTGTCCCTGAGCCACAGCCGCCGCGGCGGCCTGCGGCTGGGCCGGCGCCAGCGCCCGATACGCGCGCGACGACGGGGATAGCCAGCCGCTCAACTGCTGGCCGAGCCAGAACACGGCAATGCCCACTGCCAACGCAGGCAAGGCTTTGTGCCATTGCGCGCCCGGCAAGCGCAGCTTGTCGAAATTCAACTTGCCGACCAACTTGTTGTGATCCCCGAGACCCATCGACTTCCCGCCATCAAAAATTATGCTGAACACATCCCGCCTTGGCACGCTAGATTAAGCAGCAAGGCGGCGATTTTGCAATAGCTTGCAAGTAGTTTTGATGACAGATCAAATTTCAGTCATCGTTAATATTTACAACCAAACCATAAGGAGACTGGCTTGCAAGCCTCATGCCGCAAGCATTTCAATCCTTGCGGCATGGAATTTTCTGCATTCTCGCATAAAAAACGCCACGGCATGCCGTGGCGTCATGATAAATCAAAGCGAGCTCAGAACTGGGCTTCATCCAGCGCCAGCACGCTATCCGCGCCGCGCACGATGGCCGCGGCCAGACCGGATGCCTGCGGCAGCAGATGTTCGGCGAAGAAGCGGGCGGTGACGATCTTGGCGTTCAGGAAATCGGCGTCCGCGTCAGCCTCCTGCAGCTTGTCCTTGGCGATCAGCGCGGCGCGGCCGAGCTGCCAGCCGCCCAGAGCTATGCCCATCAGCTTCAAGAACGGCACCGAGCCGGCTGCGGCCAACTGCGGCTGGCTGCCGAAAGTTTCCAGGATGAAGGCGACGCAGCGCTCGGCATCAGCGATGGCGGACGCCAGATTGCCGGCGATGCTGTCGAAGCCGGCAGCCTGCAGCTTGGTCACGGTGGACTGGGCCTCGGCCAGCAGCGCGCGGGCGGTGACGCCATGCTCGGCCGCAGTCTTGCGGCCGATCAGGTCCAGCGCCTGGATGCCGGTGGTGCCTTCGTAAATGGCGGTGATGCGGGCATCGCGATAATACTGGGCGACGCCGGTTTCCTCGATGAAACCCATGCCGCCATGCACCTGGATGGCCAGGCTGGTGATTTCGTTGGCCTGCTCGGTGTTCCAGCCCTTGACGACGGGAATCAGGAAGTTCAGCAGCGCCTGGTTGCGCGCGGCCTCGGCCGGCACCGGATGGCGGGCGGCGCGGTCCAGCGCGGCGGCGGCGTAGAAGGTTAGCGCGCGCTGCGCTTCGATCTGGGCGCGCATGGTCATCAGCATGCGGCGCACATCCGGGTGCTGGATGATGGGCACGCCGGCCGGGTCCGGCGAGCCGACAGCGCGGCTCTGCACGCGCTCGCGGGCATATTCCACGGCTTTCTGATAGGCGCGCTCCGACACCGCCATGCCCTCGATGCCCACGCCCAGGCGAGCGTGGTTCATCATGGTGAACATATAGTTCAAGCCCTTGTTCGGCTCGCCCACCAGATAACCCACGGCGCCATCGTTGTCGCCGAAGCTCATCACCGCCGTCGGGCTGCCGTGAATGCCCAGCTTGTGCTCCAGCGACACGCAGCGCACGTCGTTGCGCGCGCCGAGCGAACCGTCGGCATTGACGAGGAACTTGGGCACGATGAACAGCGAGATGCCCTTCACGCCGGCCGGCGCGTCCGGCAGACGGGCCAGCACCAGATGGACGATGTTCTCGGCCATGTCGTGCTCGCCCCAAGTGATGAATATTTTCTGGCCGCTGATGCGATAGCTGCCGTCCGCCGCCGGCACGGCGCGCGAACGCACCTGAGCCAGGTCGGAGCCGGCCTGCGGCTCGGTCAGGTTCATGGTGCCGGTCCATTGGCCGCTGGACATCATCGGCAGATAGATATTCTTCAGCTCGTCCGAGGCGTGATGATGGATGGCCTCCACCGCGCCCAGCGTCAGCAGCGGGGCCAGGGAGAACGCAAGGTTGGACGCGCACCACATTTCCTCCACCGCCGCCGCCACCAGCGCCGGCATGCCCTGGCCGCCAAACTCCTCCGGCGCGCGCAGGCCTACCCAGCCCGATTCGACATACTGCTGCCAGGCGTCCTTGAAGCCCGCCGCTGCGGTCACTTCGCCATCCTGCCACTTGGCGCCCTGATCGCCCTGCTTGTTGATCGGCGCCAGCACGCCTTCGGCGAACTTGGCGCCCTCCTCCAGCACGGCGTCCACCAACTCGACTGAACACTCGCCATAACCGGGCAAGCCGCAGATGGCTGGCAATTCGGCCAGTTCATTCAAGACAAAACGAATATCCTTGACTGGTGCGTGATAAATCATCGCGCTTCTCCTCTGTTTCTCTCGCGTTGGGCCGCCAAGGCGGACCGTAAAAAAACCGGCGCTCAAATCTTGGGCGCCGGCTGCTGTTGTTTGTTCCGGCGGCTATGCTGCCTGCTCGGTCGGGGGCGCGTGCGACCGCCCCCGGCTGCCGCTTATTTCGACAGTTCGGCCATCAGTTCCGGCACCACGGTGAACAGATCGCCCACGATGCCGTAATCGGCCACTTGGAAGATAGGCGCCTCTTCATCCTTGTTGATGGCGACGATGACCTTGGAGTCCTTCATGCCGGCCAGGTGCTGGATCGCGCCGGAAATCCCGACGGCGATGTACAGCTGCGGAGCCACGACCTTGCCGGTTTGGCCAACCTGGTAGTCGTTCGGCGCGTAGCCGGCGTCCACCGCGGCGCGGGACGCGCCCACAGCGGCGGCCAGCTTGTCAGCCAAGGGCTCGATCACCGCTTTGAACTGTTCTTCCGAACCCAAGGCGCGGCCGCCGGATACGATGACCTTGGCCGAACCCAGTTCCGGACGGTTGGACTTGGTCAGTTCCTGGCCGACAAACACCGACACCTGGCTTTCTGCGCCGGCGGCGATGCTTTCCACCACAGCGGCGCCACCCTGGCCCGCCGCGTCGAAAGCGGTGGTGCGCACGGTGATCACCTTGATCGGGTCGATCGATTGCACGGTCGCCATCACGTTGCCGGCGTAGATCGGACGGACAAAAGTGTCGGCCGATTCAATGGCGGTGATTTCGGAAATCTGCGCCACGTCCAGCAAGGCGGCGACGCGCGGCAGCAAGTTCTTGCCGAAGGACGAGGCAGGGGCCAGCACGTGGCTGTAAGCCTTGGCCAGGCCCACCACCAGCGAGGACAGGTTTTCTGCCAGGCCATGGGCGTATTGGGCGGCGTCGGCCAACAGCACCTTGGACACGCCGGCCAGGTTCTTGGCGGCATCGGCGGCGCCGGCGGCGTTGTGGCCGGCCACCAGCACGTGCACTTCGCCCAGCTTGGCGGCGGCGGTGACGGTATTCAGGGTGCCTGCTTTCAGGCTCTGGTTGTCGTGTTCAGCGATAACGAGAATAGCCATGTCTTACAGCACCTTTGCTTCGTTCTTGAGTTTGGCGACCAGCTCGGCGGCACTGGCCACCTTGACGCCGGCGGAACGCTTGGCCGGCTCGGCCACTTTCAGCGTCTTCAGGCGCGGAGCCACGTCGACGGACAGATCAGCAGGGGTCGTCTTGTCCAGCGGCTTTTTCTTGGCAGCCATGATGTTCGGCAGCTTGATGAAGCGCGGCTCGTTCAGGCGCAGGTCGGCGGTCACTACGGCCGGCAGGCGCAGCTTGACGGTTTCCAGGCCGCCGTCGATCTCGCGCACCACGTCCGCGGTCTCGGCGGACAGGTCAACCTTGGAAGCGAAGGTGCCTTGGGCCCAGCCCAGCAGCGCCGCGGTCATCTGGCCAGTCTGATTGGCGTCGTCGTCGATCGCCTGCTTGCCCAGGATCACCAGCTGCGGCTGTTCCTTCTCTACCACGGCCTTCAGCAGCTTGGCCACGGCCAAGGGCTGCAGCTCGGCTTCGCTTTCCACCAGGATGGCGCGGTCGGCGCCCATCGCCAGCGCCGTGCGCAGGGTTTCCTCGCACTGCTTCACGCCCATGGACACGACGACGATTTCGGTCGCCTTGCCGGCTTCTTTCAGACGCACGGCTTCTTCGACGGCGATTTCGTCGAACGGGTTCATCGACATCTTGACGTTGGCGATATCAACGTCGCTGCCGTCGGCTTTGACGCGGACTTTCACGTTGTAATCAACAACGCGCTTCACTGCGACTAGAACTTTCATATTCCTCCAGCAAACATCTGTTGGGTTAGGACCGGTTCAGGCCCGAAAACGCGGAAGGCAACGAACGGCCAGCTGAGTCTGATTATGCCCCAAGCAAATTTCAAACGAGCGTTTGGTTTGTATGCCGACACCCCAAGCGTGGTGAAAATGCAACTCGGCGTCGATAGTACGTCATTTCCCGCGGGTTTGCATTTCAAGGCGAAGCTGTCACAATGCGGCTGTGCATTGCAGCATTTCCTTGTCATAAACCGTGGAGCTGTCATGACCGTCTATTTCGAAGACCTCGTCGTGGGACAAAGCGCCGAATCCGGCAAAACCGTCACCGAGGCCGACGTGCTGTTGTTCTCCGCCGTCAGCGGCGACAACAATCCCGTGCATCTGGATCAGATTTACGCGGCGTCCACGCCGTTCGAGACCCGCATCGCCCACGGCATGCTGACCGCCAGCCTGATCTCTGGCGTGATCGGCACCCGCCTGCCCGGCTACGGCACCATCTACCTGTCGCAGTCCACCCGTTTCAAGGCGCCGGTCCGCATCGGACAGACCGTGATCACCCGCGTCACCGTCGCAGAATTGATCCCGGAAAAGAAACGGGTGCGACTGACCACCGAATGCCGCGTTGGCGATCATGTGGTGCTGGAAGGCGAATCCTTGGTGATTGCGCCTTCGCGCGGCTAATCGCCAGAACTGACGCCATGCCGAGCCAGGGCCCAGCGCACCGGCTCGGCCACCAGCTCGTCGGGAAAATCCAGACGCCGCTGCAAGGCGGCGATGACTTCGGGGCTGGTGGGCGCATTGCCCAGCCCGACCGCCAGATTCGACAGCCACTTGTGATAACCGATGCGGTAGATCGGGCTGCCGGCCATCCGCTCGCGGAATGCCTCCGCGCTCCAGTCGAACAGTTCTACCAGACTGGCGCGATCCAAACCATGACGCACCGCAAAATCAGACTCTTCTGATAAAGCTCCGAAACGATTCCACGGACAGAACAACTGGCAATCGTCGCAGCCATACACCCGGTTGCCGATCAGCGGACGCAATTCATGCGGAATCGCGCCTTTCAGTTCTATAGTCAGGTAGGAAATGCAGCGCCGCGCATCCACCTTGTACGGTTCGACAATGGCGCCGGTGGGACAGACATCCAGGCAACGAGTGCAACGACCGCAATGCCCATCCTCCGCCTCGTCCGGCGGCAGCGGCAGATCGGTCAGGATTTCGCCCAGGAAAAACAGCGACCCCTGCTTCTTGGTCAATAATAATGTGTGCTTGCCGCGCCAACCCAAGCCGGCCTGCGCCGCCAGCGCCACTTCGGCCAGCGGCGCGCTGTCGGTGAATACGCGGTAGCCGAAGGCGCCGATAGCGCCTTCGATGCGCTCGGCAAGCTTTTGCAAGCGGTTGCGCAGCACCTTGTGGTAGTCGCGACCCAGCGCGTAACGCGACAAATAGGCGAGCGACGGATCGGCCAGCACCTGTTCGGCCGGCTTCGCCTCCGGCCAGTAGTTCATGCGCAGCGAGATGACGGACAAGGTGCCCGGCACCAGTTCGGCGGGACGGACCCGCAAGGCGCCGTGGCGGGCCATGTAGTCCATCTCGCCGTGGTAGCCGGCCGCCAACCAGGCCTCGAGTTCGCGCTCGGCCTCTGCCGGCAGCGCCGCGCGGGTGATCCGGGCATCGGCAAAGCCGGCTTCGCGCGCCCAGGCTTTGATTTGGCGCGACAATTCGGGATAATCCGGTTTTTGAGGAGGATTCTCAGTCATGGCGATGGATGATACCAGCGTTGTGGCCGGCAGCCTGCCGGACGAACGCGCCACGCTGATGCTGGGCGCCGCTTTCGCCGCCGCGGCCCGCCCCGGCCTCACCGTTCACCTGCAGGGCGACCTGGGCGCCGGCAAAACCACGTTTACCCGCGGCCTGCTGGCCGCGCTCGGGCACCAGGGCAAGGTGAAAAGTCCCACCTATACGCTGGTGGAAAGCTATCCGCTGTCCGAATATAGTATCCATCATTTTGACCTTTACCGCTTCGCTGACCCGGAAGAGTGGAACGACGCCGGCTTCAGCGAATATTTCGGTCCTGATAGCCTATGCCTGGTGGAGTGGCCAGACAAAGCCGACGATCTATTGCCCGCAGCCGACATCGTGCTGGAACTTGCCGTCGCCGGCGATGGTCGCACTTACCAATTCCAAGCTCAGACACCAACCGGACAGTCATGCCTGATTCGACTTTCGACCCAAACCGCCGCGCATTGCTAGGCGTCGCGGCCGCTACCTTTCTGCTTGCCGTCAGCCGTACGGGGCTGGCAGCCGACAACCAGATCGTCGCCCTGCGCATCTGGCCTTCGAGCACTTACACCCGCATCACGCTGGAATCCGGCAGCGCCATCCAGTACAAGCAGTTCACCCTGGCCAATCCAAGCCGGCTGGTCATCGATCTGCAGGGCGTGCAGTTGAACGGGGTGCTGAAGGACATCAGCGGCCAGATCACCAAGGCCGACCCATTCATCGCCAACGCCCGCGCCGGCCAGTTCGACCCGGATACGGTGCGGCTGGTGCTGGAACTGAAGACCGACGTCAAGCCGCAGGCTTTCACGCTGGCCCCGGTGGCGGAATACAAGCATAGACTGGTGGTGGACCTGTATCCGGCCAGCGGCGTGCAGGATGATCCTTTGCTGGCGCTCTTGCAGGATTACAACAAGGGCAAGCTGGAGCAGCCGCCCACGCAGATCAAGCCCAAGTCCAAGAACAGCGACCGCCCCATCGTCGTGATGCTGGATCCGGGCCACGGCGGCGAGGACCCCGGCGCCATAGGCCTGCAAGGCAACCGCGAGAAGGACGTGGTGCTGAAGATCGGCCATCAGCTGAAACAATTGATCGACGCCGAGCCGAATATGAAAGCCTATATGACGCGCAGCGACGACGTGTTCATCCCGCTGGGCGTGCGCGTGGCCAAGGCCAGGAAGCTGAATGCCGACCTGTTTGTCTCCATCCACGCCGACGCCGCGCCCAACCGCGCCGCACGCGGCTCCTCGGTGTTCGCGCTGTCGGAAAAAGGCGCCACCAGCGCCTTCGCCAAGGCGCTGGCGCAGACGCAGAACGACTCCGACCTGATAGGCGGCGTCAAGATCGGCAGCAAGGACAAATATCTGGCGCATACCCTGCTGGACCTGACCCAAACCGCCACCATCAACGACAGTCTGAAACTGGGCAAGACGGTGCTGGGCCAGCTCGGCGGCCTGAACAAGCTGCACAAGAACGCGGTGGAGCAAGCCGGCTTCGCCGTGCTGAAGGCGCCAGACATCCCGTCCATCCTGGTGGAAACGGCTTTCATTTCCAATCCGGAAGAGGAACAGCGGCTGATCACCGCCGAGTTCCAGCAACAGATGGCCAATGCCATCTTCAGCGGCGTGAAAAACTATTTTGCCTCCGGCGCCGCGCTGGCCGCCCGCGCCTGATCGCCTGCCCCAAAGCAAAACCGCCAGGTCGAGTCCTGGCGGTTTTTTCATGCCTAAGGCCTGGCGGCGCTCAGTGCGCGGCCGGCGGCAACTCGCCCGGCGGCGTTTCCTCTTCTGCCGGCACGCGATAATTCTCGCTGGCCCACTGCCCCAGGTCGATCAAACGGCAGCGCTCGCTGCAAAATGGGCGGTAACGGCTCTGCGCCTCCCAGCGCACTTCGGCGCGGCAGGTGGGGCAGGCGACAATGCGGATGGATTCAGCCATGAAACTCAGAACTTGCAATTGGTCAGATAAAACTCGACATCCTGCTCGGTCTGGCGGGGCCGGGCCTCGCCGGTCACCGCGCCGACGAAACGGATGTTGAGCGCGTATTTATTGGCGGACAATTCCGGCAGCAGCGCCAGCGTGTCGTCGTAGGCGACGCGGATCAGCTGCACCACCTTGCCGCCGGACATCTGCTGGAACGCGCCGCGGCGCGCCACATAATGGTGCGTCTTGCCGCTGTCTCGCAGCAGCCGCAGCAGGATGTCGGACGCGTCGGCCGTCGGCATCAGCGGCGCGGACCAGCGCTGCATGTCATGGCGACGCTCCTCGGCCGGCTTCTGCTGCCACAAATGATAAGAAGGCAGATCGAACTGACAGGTGCCACCGGGGATGCCGGCGCGCTGCTTGATCGCCATCAGCCACTCGTTTTCGCGCAAGTTCTGGCCAAACTTGCCGGTCAAGGCCAGCAACTTGCCGGACGCGCGCTCGATCTCCTCCAGCACGCCTTCCAGCGTCTCTTCGGCCACATTGGGATTCTCGCGCAAGGCCTCCAGCATCTGCTTCTGCCGCTCCAGCTCCTGCAGCAGATCGGCCTTCAGGTCTGCGCGCGAAGCGGTTTCCATCAGTTCAAACAGAACCAGCAGCGCGGCATGATGGTCATGTGGATGATCCTTGCCGACGAAGTAGGCCAGCCGCCCGTACAGATATTCCAGACGCAGCAGAATACGGGTGCGCTCGGTGACAGGAAATTCAAAACTGATCACGGCAGATCTGCCCTTCTCCACGGCTTGCATCAAGCCTCAAAACATTGCATTGACAAGATTTGCCAGATAATAACCGTGTTTGGCATCAACTTGAAGCCTCAATTCTGCCAAGCCGCTGTTATTGTCGATGACATCGTCCGCGCGGCGCAGCCGCTCCTCCCGCGGCAACTGCGCCGCCATGATCGCCCGCACCGCCGGTTCGGCAAAACCATTGCGCCGCATAACCCGCTCAATCTGGGTATGCTCGTCGCAATCCACCACCAGCGTGCGCGCCAAGAGTGGCAGATAGCGCTCATTTTCAAACAGCAGCGGCACCACCAGCACCGCGTACTCGCCCTGCGCCGCCTGCAGCCTGCGCACACTTTCGTCATAGATGGCCGGATGCAGAATCGCTTCCAATTGATGCTTGCTATCGGGATTCGAGAAGACTTTTTGTCGCATCGCTGCACGATCCAAGGCGCCATCGGCTGTCAGCGCCTGCGGGCCGAACGCCTGTGCGATCGCCGCCATCGCCGCGCCGCCCGGGCCGGTCAACTGATGGGCGATCTGGTCGGTGTCGATCACCGGCACGCCCAGCTCGGCAAAACGGTCCGCCGCCGCGCTCTTGCCGGAACCGATGCCGCCGGTCAGCCCCACTACCGGGATAGCCATGCCAGATACCCCTCGACGATCTGCGGCCCCCACACCAGCGCGATCCAGCCGGCTGCGGCAAGATAGGGCCCAAACGGAATCGGCTGCCCGCGGCCGACGCGCGAGGCGGCCATCATTGCCAGGCCGCAAACCGCGCCGACCAGCGACGACAGCAGAATAATCAAGGGCAGCATGCCCCAGCCTAGCCAGGCGCCCAGCGCAGCCAGCAGCTTGAAATCGCCATACCCCATGCCCTCGCGGCCGGTAGCCAACTTGAACAGCTGATACACCAGCCACAGCGCCAGGTAGCCGCAGGCCGCGCCCAGCACGGCGTCGGCCAGCGGCACCATGCCGCCATGCAGATTGAACAACAGGCCGGCCCACAACAGCGGCAGCGTCAGGCTGTCAGGCAGCAGCTGGGTATCGAGATCGATGAAAGTCAAAGCCAGCAAGGCGGCGGTCAGCGCCATCGCGCCAAACAGCGGCCAGCCCCAGCCCAGTTTCCAGGCGAGAAAACCAAACAAGACGCCGCACAGCAACTCCACCAGGGGATAACGCAAACTGATGCCGGCGCGGCAAGCGGCGCAACGGCCGCCCAGCAGCGCATAGCTCAACAGCGGGATGTTCTGCCAGGCCCGCACTGCCGCGCCGCAAGATGGGCAATGCGAAGCGGGCCGCCACAGATTATAGCCCTGAGCCTCCGTCAGCTCCCCCATCGCGCCTTGCGCCGCCAATTTCAATGCGGGAAAGCGGTCGCACTCGGCCAGATAGCCCACGCTGTCTGCCAGGAATTCGTTCTCCAGCATCCGCGGCATGCGGTGAATCACCACATTCAGAAAACTGCCCACCATCAACCCAAACACTACGGCCACACCCAGCAGATAAGCCGGGTGGGTCGCCAGCAACCACGCCATATCCTGCAACATCAACCCACCACCTGACCCATTTTGAAAATCGGCATGTACATCGCGATCACCAAGCCCCCGATCAATACCCCCAGAATCACCATGATGGCGGGTTCAAGCAGGCTGGACAATGCCGCCACCGCGTTGTCCACCTCCTCTTCATAGAAATCAGCCACCTTATCGAGCATCTGGTCCAGCGAGCCGGACTCCTCGCCAATGGCGGTCATCTGCAGCACCATATTCGGGAAAAGATCGGTTCGCTGCATGGAGAAACTGAGGCTGGAGCCGGTATTGACGTCGGCCTGGATGCGGCGCGTCGCCTCCGCATATACCTGGTTGCCGGCGGCCCCGCCGACGGAGTCCAGCGCCTCGACCAGCGGCACCCCGGCGGTGAACAGCGTCGACAGCGTGCGCGCCCAGCGCGCGATGGTGGCTTTGCGGATGATGTCGCCGATCACCGGCAATTTCAGCAGAATGCGGTCCATCTGCTCCTGCAGTTTGGGCGTGCGCTTGAATGCATAGAAGAAAGCAAACAGCCCGCCAAAAATGGAACCGAAGATCAGCCACCAGAAGCGGACGAACAAATCAGACAGCCAGATCACGAACAGCGTCGGCGCCGGCAGATTGGCGCCGAAACTGGAAAACAGGTCCTTGAACGCCGGAATCACGTAGATCATGATCACCGCCGTGATGACGAAAGCGGTGCCGACGATGGCTGATGGATAAATCAGCGCCGATTTGATCTTGGACTTGATGGCCATTACCTTTTCCTTATAGGTGGCCAGTTTGTCCAGCAGCGAATCCAGCACGCCGCCGGCTTCGCCCGCGGCGATGATGTTGCAGAACAGCTTGTCGAAATGCAGCGGCCGCTTGCGGAACGCCTCCGCCAGCGACATCCCGGTCTCCACGTCGGCCCGCACCTCCAGCAGCATGCGCGTCACCGCGGGGTTGCTGTGCCCCTTGGCGGCAATGTCGAAAGCCTGCAGCAGCGGCACGCCGGCGCGCATCATGGTGCACAGCTGGCGGGTGAACAGGGTAATGTCTCTTTCCGTGATCTTGCGGCCGAAACCGGCGCGGCGTTTGCGGATTTTCACCACGCTGATGCCCTGGCGGCGCAATTGCATCTTGGCGACGTTTTCCGACTCGGCACGCAACTCGCCGCGGATGGCGCGGCCGGTCTTGTCCTTGCCCTCCCACTCCCAGATATGTCCCGGATTCGCTTTTTTTGTTGCCGTCGTCGCCATCACTCCAACCTTCCTTGTTCACTTCGGGACCACGCCATGCGCCGTGCCGCTTTTCGCCTGCTCAGTCGTTGGTGACCGCTTCGATTTCCGCCAGCGAAGTGACGCCGCGCTTCACCTTCAGCAAGCCTGACTGCCGCAGGTTCAGCATGCCCTCTTTCTTCGCCAGATCGGCGATATCGACCGCCGTGCCGTTCTTCATGATCAAGCGCGTCATGGCGTCGCTGATCGGCATCACTTCATAAATCCCCACCCGCCCCTTGTAGCCGGTGTTACGGCACTCTTCGCAACCGACCGGGCCGTAGGGTTGCCAGCTGCCGTCCAGCTCGGCCTTGGCAAAACCCGCGCGCAGCAGCGCTTCTTCCGGAATTTCCAGCGGCTTCTTGCAATGCGCGCATAGCCGACGCGCCAGCCGCTGCGCCATGATGAGCAACACCGAGCTGGCGATATTGAACGGCGCCACCCCCATATTCAGCAGGCGGGTCAGCGTGGCGGGCGCGTTATTGGTGTGCAGCGTGGAAAATACCATATGACCGGTCTGCGCGGCCTTGATGGCGATGTCGGCGGTTTCGAAATCGCGGATTTCGCCCACCATCAGCACGTCCGGGTCCTGCCGCAGGAAGGCGCGCAGGGCGGAAGCGAAGGTCAGCCCGGCCTTCTCGTTGACGTTGACCTGATTGATGCCCGGCAGGTTGATTTCCACCGGGTCCTCCGCGGTGGAAATATTGGTATCCGGCTTGTTCAGGATATTCAGACAGGTATACAACGACACGGTCTTGCCGCTGCCGGTCGGCCCGGTCACCAGCACCATGCCATAGGGCCGCGCGATGGTGTCCAGCAGTTGTTGCTTCTGCTCCGGTTCGAAGCCTAACTGTTCAATGTCCAATGATGCCGACGAGGAATCCAGAATCCGCATCACGATCTTTTCGCCATACAGCGTGGGCAGCGTGCTGACGCGGAAGTCGATGGCGCGCGTCTTGGAAATGACCAGTTTCAGCCGACCGTCCTGCGGCACGCGTTTCTCGGAGATATCGAGCTTGGAGATCACCTTGATGCGCGAGGCGATCTTTTCCTTCAGGATCAGCGGCGGCTGCGCCACCTCCTTCAGCACCCCGTCCACCCGGTAGCGGATGCGATAGTACTTTTCATAAGGTTCGAAGTGGATGTCCGACGCGCCCACACCTATGCCGTCCAGCAGCATCTTGTGGATGAACTTGACCACCGGCGCGTCATCCACCTCCATTTGCGGACTGGCTTCGGATGGCGCGTCCGGATCGCCAAACTCCAAATCGCCGAAGTCCTCGCCTTCCAGTTCCTTCAAGGCCGCCGCCGGGCTGTCCTGATAACGCCCCACCAGCTTGGACAGCTTGTCGTCCTCTACCACCACGATTTCCACCGTCAAGCCGGTCTTGAAGGTGATCGCATGATAGGCGGAGGTCTGGGTCGGATCGGAGGTACCGATATACAATTTGTTGCCGCGCTTCAGCAAAGGCAGCAGGCGCCGGCTGGTTATCAGCTCATCGTCCACCAGCCCCTTGGGCAATTGCTCGGTATCCAGCGCCGCCATATCCAGCAGCGGGTAACCAAAAACGCGGGAAGCAAAAACGGCCGCATCGCGGGCGCTCATCTTCTTGCTGAGTATCAGCTGTTCGACAAAGCTGATATGCGAGGCGGCAGCGTGCTTTTGAATCGCCTCCGCATCCTGCTGCAACAGCATATTATGCTGAACCAAGGCCCGTCCGAGGCCGGAAATCCCTGCCGTAGCTTCCATATAGAAATTGATCCAGTTCTGACTTTTGCGCCGCTATCCGCTGCGGGTGGTGACGATATTATATGCATAATCGGCGGAAGCCCCAGAACAAATCATCAGTCTGCCTGAGCAGCTCAGGAAAAACCCGCCAGAACATAAAAAAGGACTGCCGAAGCAGTCCTTTTTACAAGCCTGAATGATGTTTGGCTTAGAAGTTGTGGATGACGCCCAAGCCGAAGGAACTTTCGTTTTGCGCGCCTTGAGTCTTCCAATTCACATGGCCGTAAGAAGTGTAAATCTCGGTACGCTTGGACAAGGCATAATCCAGACCCAACACCCACTGGTCGTAACCAGTATTAGTCAGATCGCCATAACCAGAGACATTCACATTATATCCCTTAGCGTAGCTCAAATAAGGGGTCAAAGCACCAAAGGTGTAACCACCGGTCAGCGCGATTTCACGCGAACGTGCCTTATACAGACCGCTTGCGAGACTACCAGCACCTGCATTGTCGCTATTGAAACCAGCAGCGTTAGCAGAGAGCTGATTTATGTTGTAGAACACACCAGGGTCCGAAATCGCGGTTACAACATTCACACCAGCAGAATTCTTACCCGTTGTGACGTCAAGATAACCAGTGGCTTGCTGGAAACCAAACGCAAGATAAATATTATTAGCGTTGTAGCCACCTTCAAAGCGGTGCCAGTCGCTCAGGGTGCCCAATTTGTCTGCGTCACCCCAAGTTCCGTAGTTGTACTTACCGAAGAAGCCGGAGTTTTCGTAGCTCAAACCCAAGTTGAAGAACTGGTTGTTGGTTGTGGAGCCTGTATTGGCCGGCACCTTTTCACGCGCCTCATCAGCCGCCCACAGAGCAGAAAAGCTGAAACCACCCCAGTTGGCGCTATCATAGCGGACTGCGTTGTTGTGACGCCCATCGATACGGGTAAACATTGCCAAGCCACCAACGCTAGGGGCAGAATTTCCTACACCACCATTGTTACTGTAGTGACCTGGGTCAACCTGTTCCATGTCCGAGTTGGCATAGTCTGACAGCTTACCAAGGCGCACCTTCCCCCAGCTATCGCCAGCGAAGCCAACAAAACTGTCCCGGGTAGCCAGCGTACCGGAACCACTGCCCGTAGTGGCACTGCCGTCGACATTTAAGCGGCTTTCCACCTGCCAAATCGCCTTCAGACCATTGCCGACATCCTCAGAGCCCTTGAAGCCAATCTTGGAAACCCAGTCATTGACTTCGGTGCGAGATTGCAAGGAACCGGCTTGCAAGTTGCCATTAAATGAAGTGGTATTGGCATTGTAGGTTTTAAGGGACTCAATGCCGCCGGCGATGGTACCGTAGATGGTCACATCCGCCATGGCGGCGGCTGGCAGGGCGGCCAGTGCCAAAGCGATGAGCTTCTTGTTCATTGCAGATCCTTTCAAGTCAGTTGATTTTGTCCTGTTGACTCATCGGCTTAGGCCGCTGGCCCGGACATTTATGTGCCGACGGTATATTCCGCCGGTCGCTGTTGCCAATATAAGACTGGCGTTGCGAAAAAACAAAGATCAACCGATTCAGGGCCTGCAAAATTACCAAAAAAACAACATCATCATCCGCAAACTCTTGATAGGAAAGCCATTCACGTAAGCGCAATGCATCAAGTTGTGCGGTTAAGAAACAACATCCCTGCTCTGTTGTGAATTTTTTACAACACAATTCAGCCAGCAGGCGCAGCACCATACATGCAAAAACCGCCAACCGTTGCCGGATGGCAGTTCCCATGCAAGCCGCCGCGCCCAAGACGCGGAAACCAGCGCTATTTCGCGGCCGGTTTCGCCGCCGGTTTCGCCGCCGGCTTGGCCGCAGGCGCGGCGCCGCCGACCACCAAATCCTTGCGCAGCTTGTCCAACGTCTTGTCGCCGATGCCGGAGACTTTTTTCAGATCATCCACCGTCTTGAACGGCCCGTTCTTGGTGCGGTAATCGACAATGGCCTTGGCTTTGGCCGGGCCGATGCCGTTCAAAGCCTCCAGTTGCTGGGGCGTGGCGGTATTCAGATTGACGGCCGCCCAGGCGAAATTGCACGACAGCAACAGGCTGGCCAACACAGCAAACCACTTCTTCATGGCGAACTCCTTGATGGAAGGTGTCTTGCAAATGGGTCTTGATTCCATGACATGCAGCTTATGCGCGCTGCAGGATCAATTCTAAGACCACTTTGCTGCCCACGTATGCCAGCATCAAGGACAGGAAGCCGGCCAAGGCCCAGCGTATCGCCACTCGGCCGCGCCAGCCTTTCAGGCGCCGGCCTATCAGCAATCCGGCAAAGATCAGCCACGACAGCACGCCGAACACCGTCTTGTGCGTCAGCGCCGCGGCCTTGCCGAAAACCTCTTCCGAAAACACCACCCCGGTCAGCAAGGTCACCGTCAACAGCAGAAAACCGACGGCGATCACCTGGAACATCATGGTTTCCAGCGTCAGCAACGGCGGCAGCTGCTTGGCCAGCAGCGACACCCTGCGGTGATGCAGCGCGCGCTCCAGCAGTAGCATCAACACCGCGATCAGCGCGCCGATGGCGAACAGGCTGTAGGCCAGCATGGACACCAGAATATGCAGCACAAAGGCCGGATTGGACAGATCGCTGACCATGTGGCGGCCCGGGAAGGCGACGGCGAAAGCCAGCGCGCCCATCGCCAGCGGCATCATGAACAACTGCAGCCCTTCCACCTTGTAGAAGAAGCTGCAGGTCCAATAGATCAGCAGCATGATCCACACCATCACGCTCAAGGCGTGGCCGACGCCCAGCGACAATCCGCCGCTGACGCTGAGCGGCGTCACCACCACCACGGCCTGCACCAGCAGCAGCACGCCCAGCAGGCTGTGCTCCATGCGCGGATTGCGCGGCCAGCGGGCCACGCCCTTCCAGTTGGCCAGGTAATGCCAGGTGAAGGCGCCATAGGACAGGATCAGAAACAGGGTCAAAACGAGCAGGAGGCTGGTCATATATAAGGTGTGTGATCAAATCCGGGCGCTTACCCGGCGGCTCGTGATAAAATCGACAGTTTGAGAGTCTACACCAAGCTGCCTAATCGTTGGCAGAGAGTAAGGACAGCACCATGCTAGACAACCTGACCAGCCGCCTGTCCGGCGTGATGAAAACCTTGCGCGGCAACGCGCGGCTGACCGAATCGAATATCCAGGACGCGATGCGCGAAGTGCGCATGGCGCTGCTGGAAGCCGACGTGGCCTTGCCCGTCGTCAAAACCTTCATCGCCCAGGTGAAGGAGCGCGCGCTGGGCCAGGACGTGATGGGCAGCCTGACGCCGGGCCAAGCCCTGGTGGGCGTGGTCAACGAAGAGCTCATCAAGCTGATGGGCGAGAAGAACGACGAGCTGAACCTGGCCGCCGTGCCGCCGGCCATCGTGCTGATGGCCGGCCTGCAAGGCGCGGGTAAAACCACCACCGTCGGCAAACTGGCCAAAAGGCTGAAGGAAACCCAGAAGAAGAAGGTGCTGGTGGTATCGGCCGACGTCTACCGTCCCGCCGCCATCGAGCAGCTGAAGCTGTTGGCCTCGCAAGTCGGCGTCGAATGGTTCCCGTCCGATGTGTCGCAAAAGCCGGTGGACATCGCTCGCGCGGCGATCGACCACGCGCGCCGCCACTTCTTCGACGTGCTGCTGGTGGATACCGCCGGCCGCCTGGCCATCGACGAAGCGATGATGGACGAGATCAAGGCGCTGCACGCCGCGATCAATCCGATTGAAACGCTGTTCGTGGTGGACGCGATGCAGGGCCAGGACGCGGTGAACACCGCCAAGGCCTTCAATGAAGCGCTGCCGCTGACCGGCGTGATCCTGACCAAGATGGACGGCGATTCGCGCGGCGGCGCCGCGCTGTCGGTGCGCCACGTTACCGGCAAACCCATCAAGTTCATCGGCGTAGGCGAAAAAGTCACCGGCATCGAACCGTTCCACCCGGACCGCATCGCCAGCCGCATTTTGGGCATGGGCGACGTGCTGTCCCTGATCGAAGAAGTCCAAAAGGGCATCGATCAGAAGGAAGCCGAGGTGATGGCCAAGAAGCTGAAGTCCGGCAAAGGTTTCGACCTGGAGGACTTCAAGGCCCAGATGCAGCAGATGAAGAAGATGGGCGGCATGGCCAATCTGCTGGAAAAGATGCCTGGCCAGCTGGGTCAGATGGCGCAAGGCATCCAGGGCGCGGAGGCGGAGAAATCCATGCGCCGCATCGAGGGCATCATCAACTCGATGACGCCGACCGAGCGCCGCAAGCCGGAGCTGATCAAGGCCAGCCGCAAGCGCCGCATCGCCGCGGGTTCCGGCGTGACGGTGCAGGAAGTGAACCGCCTGCTGAATCAATTCGAGCAGATGCAGAAGATGATGAAGCAGTTCTCGTCCAAGGGCGGGATGATGAAGCTGATGCGAGGCATGAAGGGCATGATGCCCGGCATGTAAGCCAAAACAACGGGCGCCAGTCGCCCGTTTGTTTTGAGATAAAGACAAGCCGCCGGCAAGGCGGCGTCGAAGCGCTACAGTGATTAAGAGCCGATAACAAAATCTCATCGCCCACCTCAGCCCAGGCGCGCCGACGCAGACAGCACGCGTCGCGCGGCCAGCGGGCGCAAGGCAGGATCGGGAGTTTTGTTAGCGGCGCCAAGGGATCGAACCGGCGTCGCCGCCGGAGCCGTTAGTACCGCAACCCGCCGTTGTTTGGCAAACCACGTTTGGAAATACCCCGCATGAATCTGACTACGTTGACCGCTCTGAGCCCGCTGGATGGCCGCTACGCCGGCCAGGTCGAGGCCCTGCGCAACCTGTTCTCCGAATTCGGTTTGATGAAGTGCCGCGTCAAAGTGGAACTGGAATGGCTGAAGATGCTGGCCGCCGAGCCGGGCATCGAGGAAGTCAAACCGTTCTCCGAGGCCACCATTCGCGAGATCGACGACGTGATCGCCAACTTCAGCGTCGAGCACGGCGAAGAGGTCAAGGCGATCGAGGTCCGCACCAATCACGACGTCAAGGCCATCGAGTACTGGCTGAAGGAACGTCTGTCCGGCAATCCGGAAGTGATGGCCGCCAGCGAGTTCATCCACTTCGCCTGCACCTCCGAGGACATCAACAACCTCAGCCACGCCCTGATGCTGAAGGCCGCGCGCAACACCGTGCTGCTGCCGACGCTGGACGAGGTCATCCACAAGCTGCAGAAGCTGGCCCACGAACTGGCCGCCGTGCCGATGATGTGCCGCACCCACGGCCAGCCGGCCACGCCGTCCACCATGGGCAAGGAACTGGCCAATGTGGTGTACCGGCTGAAGCGCCAGCGCGAGCAACTGGTGCATCAGGAAGTCCTGGGCAAGATCAATGGCGCGGTCGGCAACTACAACGCCCATCTGGCGGCCTACCCGGACATCGACTGGGAAAGCCTGTGCGGCCGCTTTGTCACGGGCCTGGGCCTGACATTCAACCCGTACACCATCCAGATCGAGCCGCACGATTACATGGCCGAGCTGTACCAGGTGATGAGCCGCATCAACACCATCCTGATCGACCTGAACCGCGACGTGTGGGGCTACATCTCGCTGGGCTACTTCAAGCAGAAGGTGAAGAAGGACGAAGTGGGTAGCTCCACCATGCCGCACAAGGTCAACCCGATCGACTTCGAGAACGCCGAAGGCAACCTGGGCATGGCCAACGCCATCATGGGCCATCTGGCGGAAAAGCTGCCGGTATCCCGCTGGCAGCGCGACCTGACCGACTCCACCGTGCTGCGCAATATGGGCGTGGGCTTCGGCTACACCCTGCTCGGCCTGAAGTCTTGCCTGAAGGGCCTGAACAAGCTGGAGATCAACCCGGCGCAGATCGCCGCCGAACTGGACGCCTCCTGGGAGCTGCTGGCCGAGCCGGTGCAAACCGTCATGCGCCGCCATGGCATCGCCAATCCGTACGAGCAGCTCAAAGAGCTGACCCGCGGCAAGGGCGGCATCACCCGCGAAACGCTGCATGCCTTCATCAAGAGCCTGGAACTGCCGGAAGCGGTCAAGGCCAGCCTGCTGGAACTGACGCCTGGCAACTATCTGGGCAAGGCAGAAGAACTGGCGCGCCGCGTCTGATCCGGCCGATTGATCCGTCCTGCACGCCGCCCCCAGGGGCGGCGTTTTGCATTTCACCCGATCTTTATCGCCAAATTTGCGGCAACTTCGCCGCAAAAGCCATGCCGCTGTCGCATGCCAAGCAGAATTTAGTGGTCAAAAAGCCGTTTGCCCACGACAATGGAGTGTGAATAAGACCAGAATATCAGCTGCTGCAAATTGGAAACGCGGTTCTGTTCCCGCGAGACCGCCCGGACAAGGGTAAACCTTGAATGAGAATGGATGATCATGCAATCAATGTACGACCAATCCTCGAATCCCCCGGCAAGCGATGACGAAGTCGCCGCCATCCCGCAGCCGTCGTCCCCCCGTCAGCTGCTGCAACTGAACGAGCGCGTCCAGTCGGGGCTGTACCAATACTTCATCGAGCACGACACCAATCGCATCCTGCAGCATCTGGACACGCTGCGTGGCATGGCTTTCGCCCGCGAGATCGAAGACGACGAAGGCGCCCATGTGGAGCGTCCGTTCCCGTCGGTCTGCCTGATCGGCCTGGGCCGATGCGGCTCCAATATCGCGCTGGACGTGGCGACGCTGGTCTACAACGCGCGCCGCTTCTACATGAATGAATTCTCGGGCGACGAAAAAACCCCGCCGGAGCAGGAACAGCGCCCGCGCAAGTGGATACGCCGCAATCTGCTGTCGCAGCACAAGACCGCCAAGCCGGCCTTCCTGATCGAACCCATGGTGATGCTGGGCGACCTGGACAAGGACATCAAGGGCCGCATCCGCTTCTCGCGCCGCGGCGAGCAGAGCGATTTCTTCAGCAATTACAACAAGATGAAGATCATGGACCTGGCCGAGGTCCATGCCGGCGGCGCCGGCAACGCCCCCATCCTGGGCCAGTACCTGGCCAAGATCATCCTGAACAAGGACACGGTCAGCTTTTCCGACCCGGAATGGGCGCTGATCCACTCCTACCTGATGGACTCCTGCGGCATCAAGGCCAACCAGTCGCGGCTGTACTTCTACATCTTCAGCGCCGGCGGCGGCACCGGCTCCGGCATGGCCTCGGAATTCGGCCTGGCTCAGCAGTACGCCTACATGAGCAAGACCTTCGAGACCCGCAACGACGACAAGCCGGGCCAGGTCGACGATTACGGCTTCGTGTTCGAGCCCATCTTCACCAGCGGCATCTGCATTCTGCCGAATATCTCCGGCCAGCATGCCGAAGGCTCCGAGGCGCTGCACATCAACGCCGGCCGCCTGCTGTGCAAATACCTGGCTGAGGAGTGGGACTTCTCCTACAACTTCGTCAACGAGGAAGCCGGCGCCGAGAGCGTGATGCGCCGCATCCGGCCGTGGAACGCGATGATGCTGATCTCCAACGACATCATGCGCTACGCCGAAGAGAGCGAAGGCGGCAATATCGAGCACCTCGACGTCAACGCGATGGAGCGCCACGCCAACCAGTACATCTCGCAGCAGATCTTCAACATTCTGACCGCGCAGGCCGTCACCAGCGATTACGACGAGAACTACTTCCTGCGCGCCGGCATCGACATGGGCGAGACGATACGGCTGGACGCCAACGACCTGTTCATGAGCCTGGCCGGCCCGGTAGCGGTGGCCTACGCCGAATCGGTCGTCAGCGACCCGCTGGGCTCGGACGGCTTCGTCAACAAGCTGGACATCGACGATCTGTTCTTCCGCTCCATCGACCTGCCCCACTTCAACCAGCAGACGCAGGCGATCGAGGGCATCAGCCTGCTGCCGATCGAATGCGAAAGCTATCGAGCGGCGCTGGAAGAGTACAAGCAGTCCGGCTACGCGGCGGAAAAGCTGAACCAGCTGTTCTTCTTCCAGAACTGCTCGTCGGTGGTGGCCATCCTGTCGCTGCCCAAGGGCTACAAGCTGTCCTACCTGGACTTGAACCGGCTGAAGCGCCACCTGAACGACCTGTTCCCCAGCACCACGCTGAAGCGCTACGCGCTGGTCATCGGCGCCTCCACCAACCTGTCCTTGACTACCCTGGTGGCCAAGAGCCCGTGCTTGAGCGATGACTTCCTGACGCTGATCGTCGCCTACATCAAGCGCTGCTTCGCCCATGGCAACCACCGCTTCGACGACAGTCTGGACAATGTCATTCTGGATCTGATCACCTCGGACACTTTCGACGAGACGCTGCTGGAAAAGCTGCTGAACGACTACGAGAACCCGGCCAAGATCCTGGACACCAACTGGTTCGCCATCAAGCCGATGTACGAGAAGAAGTACCGCGAGCTGATCCGCGACAACAAGAAGTTCGTGTCGATCAACGACATCCGGCTGACTCGCGAGCATGTGCAAAAAGCGGTGTGCTACCTGCGCGAGATCTACCGCCATCGCATCGGCAAAACCCGCGTCGTTTCGCTCAACCGCTACGCGCGCAAAAAGTCCTGACACGCCGCGCCGCCCTCAAACAGCCCTCCCATCCGGAGGGCTGTTTTCATTGCGTTTATGCACGCTAGAACTTTTTTTCACGCTTCGCGTCACTTGCCGTCAACGGTATGGTCTCTTGACCAGTTAATGCAGTTTGGATGATTGGCTCCGCCGGCCTTGCTGGCAGCAATCCTTAACAAAAACCGCACGGCATCGCCGTGCAATCCTGCCACAGAACATCCCAAACCTGGCATAAGCTGCAAAGACGGCGCGCATCATGGCGTGCCCGCCGCGACCGCGCGCCAACCTAGCGAGGCAAGCCGTACCCTATGTGGATTGTCGAAACGGCCCTGAAACGGCCCTATACCTTCATCGTGATGGCTATCGTCATCCTGCTGGCCACGCCGCTGGCCATCATGCGCACGCCTGTCGACGTGCTGCCGGAGATCGACATCCCGGTGATCAGCGTGATCTGGGGCTATGGCGGCCTGGCGCCGCAGCAGATGGCGGACCGCATCACCCAGACCCACGAACGCGTGCTGACCACCACGGTCAACGACATCGAGCACATCGAGTCGCAGTCGCTGGCCGGCATTGCCATCATCAAGATCTTCTTCCAGCCCAACGTCAACATCCAGACCGCCATCGCCCAGGTGGTGTCGGTTTCGCAGGCGGTGGTGAAGCAGATGCCGCCGGGCGCCACGCCGCCCTTGATCATCAAGTACACCGCGTCCAGCGTGCCGGTGATCCAGGTAGGCCTGTCCAGCAAAACGCTGTCGGAACAGGATGTGTTCGACACCGCCATCAACACCATGCGGCCGCAGCTGGTGACGATACCAGGCATCGCCATCACCTACCCTTACGGCGGCAAGATACGCCTGCTGTCGGTGGATCTGGACAGCCGCGCCATCGCCGCCCATGGCCTGACGCCGACCGACGTGGTCAACGCGGTCAACGCGCAGAACCTGGCGCTGCCTTCCGGCACCGCCAAGATAGGCGGCACCGAATACGATGTGGAGCTGAACGGCTCGCCGGACACCCTCGCCGGCCTCAACGACATTCCGGTGAAAACCGCCGACGGCGCGACGGTATTTCTGCGCGAGGTGGCGCACGTGCGCGACGGCTTCTCGCCGCAGACCAATATCGTCAAGCAAAACGGCCAGCGCGGCCTGATGATGTCGATCTACAAAAACGGCGGCGCCTCCACGCTGGACGTGGTGAACCACCTGAAGGAAAAGCTGCCGGGCCTGCTGCCCTTGCTGCCTAAGGACCTGCACGTCGGTCTGCTGGCCGACCAGTCCATTTTCGTGAAAACAGCCGTGCAAGGGGTGATCCATGAGGCCCTCGTCGCCGCACTGCTGACCGCGGTGATGCTGCTGCTGTTCCTCGGCAACTGGCGCACCACCTCCATCATCGCCATCTCCATTCCGCTGTCCATTTTCGCGTCCATCGTCGCGCTGCACATGATAGGCGAGACCATCAATGTGATGACGCTGGGCGGCCTGGCGCTGGCGGTGGGCATCCTGGTGGACGACGCCACGGTGACGATAGAAAACATCGAACGCCACCTGCACATGGGCTCGCCGCTGTACACCGCCATCCTGGACGGCGCCGGCGAGATCGCCATCCCGGCCTTCGTCTCCACGCTGTGCATCTGCATCGTGTTCGTGCCGATGTTCTTCCTGGAAGGCGTGGCGCGCTATCTGTTCGTGCCGATGGCCGAGGCGGTGGTGTTCGCCATGCTGGCCTCCTACGTGCTGTCGCGGACCCTGGTGCCGACGCTGGCGCTACTGCTGATGGGACACCAGCATCGCCAGGGCCGCATCGCGGCGGCCATCCACCGCGTGCATGAACGGTTCAACGCGCGCTTCGAGCGGCTGCGCGAAGTCTATGTGCATCTGCTCAGCCACCTGCTGACCCGCCGCAAGGCCTTCATCGCCGTCTTCCTGGGCTTCTGCCTGGCCTCCTGCGGACTGTATTTGCTGCTGGGCCGCGACCTGTTCCCGGAAGTGGATACCGGCCAGATCAAGCTGCACGTGCGCGCGCCCACCGGCATCCGCATCGAGGATACCGCGGCGCTGGCAGATCAGGTGGACGCGGAGATCCGCAAGATCATCCCGCCGCAGGATCTGGACTCCATCATCGACAACATCGGTCTGCCGTATAGCGGCATCAACCTGTCGTACAGCAATTCCGGCACCATAGGCACGCTGGACTCCGATGTGCTGATCTCGCTGAAGCCCGATCACAAGCCCAGCGCGGACTACATCGCCGCCCTGCCCAAACGGCTGGAAAGCCGCTTCCCCGGCGTGGAGTTCTTCTTCCAACCGGCAGACATCATCACGCAGATCCTGAACTTCGGCGCCCCCGCGCCCATCGATGTGCAGATTTTCGGCAAGGACCTGAAGCAAAACGCCGCCTACGCCGGCCGACTGCTGCGCCGCATCCAGGCGATACCCGGCGCCGCCGACGTCCACATCCACCAACGGCTGGACGCGCCAGCCATCCAGTTGACGATGGACCGGCCGCGGCTGCAGGGCATGGGCATCGCCCCGCTGGACGTCGCCCAGAACTTGCTGCTGCCCTTGTCCGGCAGCCAGCAGACTCAACCGGCGTTCTGGCTGAATCCGAACAATCACATCGTCTATAACCTGCAGGCGCAGACCCCGCAATACCGCATCGACTCGCTAGACCAGCTGCTCAAGCTGCCGGTCAACGCGCCGGGCAACCATGGAATGGGCGCCCAGACCCTGGCCAATCTGGTGCGCGCCTCTCCGGGCCGTACCCCCGCCATCGTCACCCGCTACAACATCCTGCCGTCGATCGACGTCTACGCCAGCGCGCGCGGCCGCGACCTGGGCTCGGTGGCCGCGGACATCCAGAAGGCCATCAACGAAGAACAGGCCCAGCTGCCCAAAGGCAGCCATGTCGGCATGCGCGGCCAGGTGGAGACCATGCGCTCTTCCTACCTGGGCCTGGGCGTCGGCATTCTCGGCGCCATCGTGCTGGTCTACCTGCTGATCGTAGTGAATTTCCAGTCCTGGCTGGACCCGTTCATCATCATCAGCGCATTGCCCGCGGCGCTGGCCGGCATCGCCTGGATGCTGATCGTCACCGGCACCAACCTCTCCGTGCCGGCGCTGACCGGCGCCATCATGACCATGGGGGTGGCCACCGCCAACAGTATTCTGGTGGTGTCCTTCGCGCGCCAGCGCATGCGGGAAGGACTGCCGCCGCTGTCCGCCGCGCTGGAAGCCGGCGCCACCCGGCTGCGCCCGGTGCTGATGACGGCGCTGGCCATGATCATCGGCATGATTCCGATGGCCATCGGCATCGGCGAAGGCTCCGAGCAGAACGCCCCGCTCGGCCGCGCCGTGATCGGCGGCCTGATGTTCGCCACCGTGTCCACGCTGCTGTTCGTGCCGGTGGTATTCGCCTCCTTCCACCGCTATCTGGAAAAACGCAAACAAGGCGCGACTGGCGCGGCCGACAACGCCGCCCCTTCCGCACAGGACGCATGACATGACTGAGCCACGCCACGGCCATCAGGGCCTGCCCGAACTACATCTGCACCACGCCCGCCGCGGCGCGGTGGCGCGCAAGGCGCGCATCGCCGCTGTCGTCGCCATTGGCCTGCTGCTGGCGGGGCTGGGCCGCACGCTGCTGGTGCGCCACGCCAATGCCGAAGCGCTGGCCAAGGAGGCCGAACGCCACGCGGTGCTCACCGTCAGCGTCGTCACCCCCACCCGCGGCCGCGGCGATGCCAAGCTGACGCTGCCTGCCACGCTGCAAGGCATCGCCGAGGCGCAGATCTACGCCCGCACCAGCGGCTACATCAAGCGCTGGCACAAAGACATCGGCCAGCCAGTGAAAAAAGGCGAGCTGCTGGCGGAACTGGACATCCCGGATGTGGACAAGCAGGCGCAGCAAGCCCAGGCCAACTTCGCGCTGGCGAAAACCGCTTACCTGCGCTGGAAAACGCTGCGCGCTCAGGACGCGGTGTCGCAGCAGGAATTCGACGAGAAGGAAAGCGCCTACAAGCAAGCCGACGCCGAACTGAAACGGCTGCGCGATCTGCAGGACTTCGCCCGCGTCGTCGCGCCGTTCGACGGCATCGTCACCCGCCGCAACATCGATACCGGCAGCCTGGTCAATGCCGGCAACGGCGGCACGCCGCAGGCGCTGTTCGCCGTCGCCCAGATCGACAAGCTGCACCTGTACGCCTATGTGCCGCAGGCCAATGCCGCCGCCATCCGCGTCGGCCAGACCGTGGACATCGCGCGCCAGGAAGCGCCGGGCCAGCCGGTCAAGGGCAAGGTGGCGCGCACCGCCGGCGCCATCGATCCCGCCACCCGCACCCTGCAGGTGGAAGTGTCCATTCCCAACGCCGACCACGGCCTGCTGCCGGGCCAATACGTGGATGCCACCTTCCGCCTGCCCAAGGGCGACGCGCTGACGCTGCCCACCAATACGCTGCAGTTCAACGCCAAGGGCAGCCGCGTGGCGCTGGTCGGACCGGACAACAAGGTCCACCTGCAGCCGGTGGCGGTGGGCACCGACTACGGCCATGAGGTGGAAATCCGCGCCGGGCTGAAGCCCGACGACAAGGTGATCATCAATCCGCCAGATTCGATCAATGACGGCCAGCCGGTGGCCATCGTCGCCCCTTTGAAGGAGGAATAAGGTCATGCGCGCGCTGCCCCTGCTGATTGCCGCCGCGCTGGCCGGCTGCGCCGCCGTCGGCCCAGACTACCAGCGTCCGGCGACGGCGCTGCCGGCGCAATGGAAAACCGACGGCGACTGGCGCCCCGCCGCCCCGACCGACGCGTTGTCCAAGCGCGAATGGTGGAAACTGTTCCACGATGCCGGCCTCGACCGGCTGGAAGCGGACGCGCTGGCCCATAGCCCGACGCTGCAACAGGCGCTGGCCAAACTCGATCAGGCCGAGGCGCAAAGCCGCATCCACGGCGCCGCCGCGCTGCCGTCGGCCAGCCTGGGCCTGGCCGCGTCGCGCGGCCGCCTATCCGCCGATCGGCCGCTGTCGAGCTACGGGGCCAGCAACGCCAGCACGGTGCAGAGCGACCTGAAACCCATGCTCAGCGTCAGTTACGAAGTGGACTGGCTGGGCCGGGTGCGCCGCGACATCGAAAGCGCGCGCGCCAGCGCCGAGCAGGCCGCCGCCGACCGCGCCAATGTGGAACTGCTGCTGACCGCCCAACTCGCCGCCGTCTATCTGCAATTGCGCCAGCAGGACGAGGAAATCCGGCTGCTGGACAGCATGCTGGAGGCCCAGCAACGCGTGCTGGAGCTGACCCGCATCCGTCACCAGGCAGGCCTCGCTTCCGCCGCCGACGAGGAACAACAGGCCGCGTCCGTGGCCGCCAGCCGCGCCCAGCGGGAACTGCTGCTGAATCAGCGCCGCGGCAACGAGGACTTGCTGGCCACGCTGAGCGGCACGCCGGCCCCCGCCTTTCACCTGGACGCCGGCGCCCTGCCCACCGCGCTGCCGCCGGTCCCAGGCGGCGCGCCCAGCGATCTGCTGCAGCGCCGCCCCGATATCGCCTCCGCCGAGCGGGCGATGGCCGCGGCCAATGCCCAGATCGGCGTGGCCAAAGCCGCCTATTTTCCGCAGCTGATGCTGACGCCGGCCTATCTGGGCAGCGAATCCACCGGCCTCACCCATCTGTTCTCCACGCCGGCGCTGATCTGGGGCATAGGGCTGCAGGCAACGCAGACGCTGTTCGACAACGGCAAGACTGCCGCCACGGTGGACTATGCCCAGGCAGGCTACCGCGCCGCCCTGGCCGGCTACCGCCAAACCGTGCTGCAGGCGGCGCAGGAAGCGCAGGATGCCCTGAGCACGCTGCACGGACTGGATGAAGCGCGCCGGCTCCAGGCCGAGGCGGTACGCAACCAGGACCAAGCCTACGCCATCAGCCAGCTGCGCCATCGCGAGGGCCTGGACAGCGCGCTGACGCTGGCCGCCGCCCGGCAAAGCCAACTGGCGGCGCACAGAACCCTGGCGCAATTGCATGGCGGCCAATTGCTGGCCAATGTCAGCCTGCTCAAGGCGCTAGGCGGCGGCTGGCAAGCCGACATCCGCCGCTGATAGTCAAAATCCATACCCTGCAAATCGTAATAAAACTGCTACAAATAACTGGACAGGCCGGTTGGGGGCATCCACGCCAGGCCAGCCGGTTTGCCGTAGCGGCCTGGCCATTTCTCTTCTCTTCAGTCAACGCCCCAATCTGTACGGCACCGACCAGCGGCGCCGCCTTCGCAAATCCCTGTCAATAAGGTGGTCATTATCGACATCGCGGAGTAGCATAAAAAAATAAGCCAATCGACAAAGTTATCAGTTTTGGATATTCCCCAGCGATTTGCTGGCGCGAATGTCCCGGAGGAGATGGACGATGGAAGTCACCCGACGCCAGCTGTTCAAGCTGACCGCGGCGCAGCTGGGCGCCTCCAGCCTGGTCGCCATGGGTTTCGCGCCGCAGCAGGCGCTGGCGGAAGTGCGCCAGTTCAAACTGCTGGGCGCGCGCGAGACCCGCAACACCTGTACCTACTGTTCCGTCGGCTGCGGCCTGATCCTGTACGGCCTGGGCGACGGCGCCAAAAACGCCTTCGGCGAGATCTACCACATCGAGGGCGATCCGGACCATCCGGTCAGCCGCGGCTCGCTCTGCCCCAAGGGCGCCGGCCTGCTGGATTTCATCCACAGCCCCAAGCGGCTGAAATATCCGGAAGTGCGCGAACCCGGCAGCAATGAATGGAAACGCATCAGCTGGGACGAGGCCATCCAGCGCATCGCCCGGCTGATGAAGGACGACCGCGACGCGCACATCGTGGAAAAAAACGCCGCCGGCGTGCCGGTCAACCGCTGGCTGTCCACCGCCATGCTGACCGCGTCGGCCGGCTCCAACGAAACCGGCATCATCTCGCAGAAATTCATCCGCAGCCTGGGCATCGTCGCCACCGACGCCCAGGCCCGCGTCTGCCACGGCCCGACCGTGTCGGCGCTGGCGTCCACCTTTGGCCGCGGCGCGATGACCAATAGCTGGGTGGACATCAAGAACGCCGACTTCATCCTGGTGATGGGCGGCAACGCCGCCGAGGCGCATCCGGTGGGCTTCAAGTGGGCGATCGAGGCCAAGAAGACGCGCGGCACCCGGCTGATCGTGGTCGATCCGCGCTACAACCGCACCGCCTCGGTGTCCGACCTCTACCTGCCGATCCGCGTCGGCACCGACATCGCCTTCCTGGGCGGCGTCATCAACTGGCTGATCAAGAACGACAAGATACAGTGGGACTACGTCAAGGCCTACACCAACGCGTCGCTGATCGTGCGCGAGGATTACCACTTCGACGAAGGCCTGTTCTCCGGCTTCGACGCCGCCAAGAGCAAGTACGACAAGAGCAGCTGGAACTACGAGCTGGGCGACGACGGCTACGCCAAGACCGACCCCACGCTGCAACACCCGCGCAGTGTCTGGCAGCTGATGAAACAGCACTACGCCCGTTACACGCCGGAAGTGGTCAACAATATCTGCGGCACGCCGGTGGACGGTTTCCTTCAAGTCTGCAAGGAACTGGGCGAAACCGCCCGCCCGGACAAAGCCGGCACCATTCTGTACGCGCTGGGCTGGACCCAGCACACCACCGGCGCGCAGAACATCCGCACCATGGCGATGATCCAGCTCTTGCTCGGCAACATCGGCATGCCCGGCGGCGGCGTCAACGCGCTGCGCGGCCACTCCAACATCCAGGGCCTATCCGACCTGGGCCTCTTGTCCACCAGCCTGCCCGGCTACCTGACGCTGCCGAATGAAGCCGACCATCCGGACCTGGCCACTTACCTCGCCAAGACCACGCCGAAAACGCTGCAGCCCAATCAGTTCAACTACTGGAGCAATACGCCGAAGTTCTTCGTCAGCCTGATGAAATGGATGTGGGGCGACAACGCCGGCAAGGACAATGATTGGGGCTACAACTGGCTGCCCAAGTGGGACAAGATGTACGACGTGCTGCACATGACCGAGCTGATGTACCAGGGCAAGATGAACGGCTTCATCGTGCAGGGCTTCAATCCGCTGGCCAGCTTCCCCGACGCCGCCAAGGTGACCGAGGCCTTCTCCAAACTCAAGTACATGGTGATCATCGACCCGATCGCCACCGAGACCTCCACCTTCTGGCAGAACCACGGCGAAGCGCACGACGTCGACCCGGCCAAGATCCAAACCGAGGTGTTCCGGCTGCCGTCCACCTGTTTCGCCGAGGAGGACGGCTCCATCGTCAACTCCGCGCGCTGGCTGCAATGGCACTGGAAAGGCGCGGAACCGCCGGGCCAGGCGCGCGGCGACAACGAGATCATCGGCGAGTTATTCGTCGCCATCCGCGACCTTTACCGCAAGGAAGGCGGCAAGCTGGCCGATCCTATCCTGAAAGTGAACTGGAACTACCGCAACCCCAAGGCCCCGACGCCGAGCGAACTGGCGATGGAAATGAACGGTAAGGCGCTGGCCGACCTGCCGGACCCGGCCGACCCGTCCAAGGTGCTGGTCAAGAAAGGCGAGCAGCTGCCCGGCTTCGCCGTGCTGCAGGACGATGGCCGCACCGCCTGCGCCTGTTGGATCTTCTCCGGCTGCTGGCCGCAGGCCGGCAACCAGATGGCGCGCCGCGACAACACCGACACCGGCCTCGGCAACACGCCGGGCTGGTCATGGTCGTGGCCGGCCAACCGCCGCATCCTGTACAACCGCGCCTCCTGCGACCCGTCCGGCAAACCGTGGGACCCGAAGCGCAAGCTGATCAGCTGGAACGGCGAAAAATGGGTGGGCGGCGACGTGCCGGACTTCAAGGCCGATGCCGCGCCGGACTCCGGCATGCTGCCCTTCATCATGAACCCCGAAGGCGTGGGCCGGCTGTTCTGCGCCGACAAGCTGGTGGACGGCCCGTTTCCTGAGCACTACGAGCCGATGGAAAGCCCGATCGGCACCAATCCGCTGCATCCTAAAGTCGTCTCCAGCCCGGCGGTGCGGCTGTTCGACAGCGACAAGAAGCGGCTGGGCACCCACCATGACTTCCCCTATGTCGGCACCACCTACCGGCTGACCGAACACTTCCAGTTCTGGACCAAATCGGTGCTGCTGAACGCCATCGCCCAGCCCGAGCAGTTCGTCGAAATCGGCGAAGCCTTGGCCCGCGAAAAAGGCATCGTCCAGGGCGACATGGTCAGGGTCAGCTCCAACCGAGGCTTCGTCAAAGCCAAGGCGGTGGTGACCAAGCGGCTGATGCCGCTGAAGGTCAACGGCCAGACCGTGCACCAGATCGGCATCCCGCTGCACTGGGGCTGGGAGGGCGTGGCGCGGCCGGGTTATCTGACCAACTCGCTGCCGCCGGCCGTGGGCGACTGCAATACGCAGACGCCAGAGTACAAGGCCTTCCTGGTCAAACTGGAAAAACTATAAGGAGCTCCGGCCATGCCATTGCAATCATTGGACATCAACCGCCGCTCCGCCAGCCCGACCGAAAGCCCCAAGGTCCGCAAAACGCTGGAAGTGGCCAAACTGATCGACACCTCCACCTGCATAGGCTGCAAGGCCTGCCAGGTGGCCTGTTCCGAGTGGAACGACATCCGCGAGGAGGTCGGCCACAACATCGGCGTCTACGACAACCCCACCGACCTCACGGCCAAGGCATGGACCGTGATGCGCTTTGCCGAGGAGGAAAGCAACGGCAAACTGGAATGGCTGATCCGCAAGGATGGCTGCATGCACTGCGCCGATCCGGGCTGCCTGAAAGCCTGCCCGTCGCCGGGCGCCATCGTGCAGTACAGCAACGGCATCGTCGATTTCCATCAGGAAAACTGCATAGGCTGCGGCTACTGCATCGCCGGCTGTCCGTTCAACATCCCGCGCATCAGCAAGGAAGACAACAAGGCCTACAAATGCACGCTGTGTTCGGACCGCGTCGCCGTGGGCCTGGAGCCGGCCTGCGTCAAGACCTGTCCCACCGGGGCCATACAGTTCGGCTCCAAGGAAGACATGAAGGAAGTGGCGGCGGAACGGGTGGCGGACTTGCAGCGGCGCGGTTATCAAAACGCCGGCCTGTACGACCCGCCAGGCGTGGGCGGCACCCACGTCATGTACGTGCTGCACCACGCCGACAAGCCGGAACAGTACTCCGGCCTGCCCCACAACCCCGAGATCAGTCCCACCGTGCAGCTGTGGAAGGGCTGGCTCAAACCGCTGGCGACGATAGGCATCGCCGCCGCCGGCCTGTTCGGCTTCCTGCATTACATCACCGTCGGCCCCAACCGCGCCGAGGAAGACGATGAAACGGCGCCGCACGAGGAGGACAAGCCATGAAGGAAAAACTGCTGCAACGCTATAGCGCGGCGGAACGGATCAACCACTGGATCGTGGCCATCTGTTTCATCCTGCTGGCGCTATCCGGCCTGGCCCTGTTCTACCCGGCCTTCTTCTGGCTGACCGGCGTGTTCGGCACGCCGCAGCTGGCGCGCATGGTCCATCCCTTCGTCGGCGTGCTGATGTTCCTGGGCTTCTTCCGCCAGTTCTTCCGCTACTGGCGGCGCAACCTGATCAATGGCCAGGACATCCAGTGGATGCTGTCGGTCAAAGAAGTGCTGCGCGGCCATGAGACCGTTGAGGTGGGCAAGTACAACGGCGGCCAGAAGGCGATGTTCTGGATCATGACCCTGTGCGTGGCCGTCATGCTGGTCACCGGCATCATCGCCTGGCGCCAGTACTTTTCCGACTACTTCCCTATCCCGGTGATCCGGCTGGCGCTGCTGCTGCACGCCTGGGCCGCCACGGCGCTGATCGCCAGCATCATCGTCCACATCTATGCCGCCTTGTGGGTGAAAGGCACGATACGTGCCATGGTGGAGGGCGTGGTCACCCACGCCTGGGCCAAGAAGCATCATCCGGGCTGGTATAAGGAAATGACGGGGAAAAAGTAGCAAGGCTTTGTGTCCGCTGCGCGGACGATATTGAGTTGCCAGTTCCAGCCGGCAAACGGGAAAGGGGGCTGCGCGGCCAGCCCCCTATCGCTGAGCGAATCAGAGATTCGCTAGCAGACATAAGCGAGCGTCGAAACCTCGGCTTGCGCTGCAGGGGAAACCGGACCCATTGATTCGATCCTAACGTCCGGGGCTGTTGATGTTTGCTGTGAGGATCGCGTTTGAGCTACGCCAAACCCGCAGGGCCGGGCGCCTTTCGCGCCGACTCTTCGTTGTTCCGCGCTGGCAGAGAATGACTATGCGGCGCGCGAAACGCCTCGATTCGGCGCAAAATGCATCCCGGCGCGACCCTCAGCAAACGTCAACAGCCCCTAGCGAATGCACGTTTTCGGCACTTTGAATTTCAAAATAACCTTCAAACCTCGACCGCCACCATGACATCCACCCACCCCATCCTCCCAGCAGAACAAATCCGCGCCGGCCACGCCCCCTTGCTGAGCCTACCGGTGCTAAGGCCGCCGGCCGATCTGTTCGCCCGCCGCGCCGCCCGGCTACGCCAATTGGCCGATGGCCATGCCATGGCAGATTTCCTGCGGCTGTGCGCCACGCTATGCGACCGGCAGCAAACGTTGCTGGACGCCGCCGCCGCGCCCTCGCTCGCGCCGGAATGGCTCGCCACCCTGTTGCGGCAGCTGGCGGAAGGACTCTCCGGCCAATTGCCCGCGCCGGCGCAAACCGCGCTGGATCAGCTGACGTCACTCCCGCCGGCCGCCTTGCAGACTGTTGCGTCGGCTTTAAGCGAAGGGGCCATCAACGACGACGCGCCTCTGGCGGCGCTGCCGTTGCTGGGCGCCGCGCTGCAGGTGCAATACACCGCATATCATCGCGCCCGGCCGTTGCCGCAACCGGATCATCAGACAGAGCGCTGTCCGTGCTGCGGCGGCCTGCCGCTGGCTTCGGTGCTGACGCGCGGCGACAGCGGCCATGCCCAACGCCACGCGCTGTGCGCCTTATGCGGCCATGCCTGGCCGGTGGGCCGCGTGCGTTGCCTGGGCTGCGGCAATAGCCGCGATCTGCGCTACTACTCGCTGGCGCCTCAGGATTACGAACCGCCGGAACCCGACCATCAGCGGCCGCACCAGACGCGCGGCGCGCAGGAGGTGGAAGCCTGCGGCGAATGCCATGGCGCGCTGAAGCAGGTATCGCTGCTGCAGGACCCGGACGCCGAGGCCGGCGCCGACGATCTGGCCAGCCTGGCGCTGGACCTGCTGGCCGGCGAAGCCGGCTACGCCCGCCTCGGCTTCAACCCGCTGTTCCTGCCCGGCACTTGAGCCCGGCAGCCGGCCGCGCCATACTTGCCGGCAATTCGCTCAATCAATGGTATGGACGCACGCATGACTCATCGCATCGTATTTGTCGAGGACGACGCAGACCTGGCCGAGTTGATCAAGGATTTCCTGGATCGCCATGAAATGGAAGTGGTGATCGAACCGCGCGGCGATACCGCGCTGGACACCATCGCCCGCGAGCAGCCTGACATGGTGCTGCTGGACATCATGCTGCCGGGCAAGGACGGCCTGTCCATCTGCCGCGAGCTGCGCCCCAAATTCGACGGCCCCATCATCATGCTGACTTCGCTGGACAGCGATATGAACCAGATCCTGGGTTTGGAACTGGGCGCCAACGACTACATCCTGAAAACCACCCCGCCTTCGGTGCTGGTGGCGCGGCTGCGCGCGCAGTTGCGCAATCTGCGCCCGGCCCAGCCCGCGGCGGAGGCTCAGCAGGGCAAGGGCGGCTCGCGCAAGGTGGTGTTCGGCCAATTATCCATCGATCCGGTCAGCCGCGACGTGGTATTGGCCGGCGAAAAGATTCCGCTGTCCACCTCGGACTTTGACCTGTTGTGGCTGCTGGCCAGCCACGCCGGCGAAACACTGAACCGCGATATCCTGTTGAAGGAAATGCGCGGCGTCAGCTACGACGGCCTGGACCGCAGCATAGACGTGGCCATTTCCCGGCTGCGCAAGAAGCTGGGCGACAACCCCAGCGAGCCGTTCCGCATCAAGACCGTGCGCAACCGCGGCTATCTGTTCTCGCTGTCCGGCTGGGAGTAAGCGCGGATGCGCCGTCTTTTCGTCCAGTTCTACCTGCTGCTGATGGCCTGCTTCCTGGTGGCCGTCATCATGGTCGGCCTGGTGTACAAGCAAGCGTCCAACGAGAAGGGCGAACGCTACCTGGCCGACCTGCTGCGCACCACGCTGTCGCTGATCGAGGCCGATCTGCGCGGCGTGCCGGAGGACCGCTGGAGCGAAACCCTGGCCAACTCCGACTACGGCTTCACCTTCCGCGTCAAAGTCGAGAAAATGAGCAACTACATCCTGGACGACGAATCGCGCCAGGCGCTGGACCGCGGCGAAATCGTGATGCTGGAGGACAAGTATCTGTTCCTGCAAAAGCTGCAGGACAGCAACTACCTGCTGGTGGCGGGCCCGCTGCGTTATCTGTTCTTCCTGCACCAACTCAAATGGGTGGACTACGCGCTGCTCGCACTGCTGGGCCTGTCGCTGGCGATACCGGTATTCCTGTGGATGCGCCCCCACTGGCGCGATCTGGTGGCGCTGGAGCGCGCCTCCGGCAAGCTGGCCAACGGCGACCTCACCGCCCGCGTCAATCTGCCGCCGCACTCCGGCGTCCACCATCTTGGCGTCGCCTTCAACCACATGGCCGACAACATCGCCACCCTGATCAACAGCAAGAAGACGCTGACCAATGCCGTGGCGCACGAGCTGCGCACGCCGTTGGCGCGCCTGCGCTACCGGCTGGCCTTGCTGGACGGCGACGAGGACACGCCGGAGCGGCAGGCGATAGAACGCGACCTCAACGCCATCGACAAGCTGGTGGAAGAGCTGCTGTTCCACGCCCGCCTGGATCGTCCCGAAGCGCCGCTGAAGCTGAGCAGCTTCAACGCCATTCCGTGGGCGCGCGAGCGCATCGCCGGCCAGGCGGCGCTGGCGCAGGAAATCCACTGGATCGAGCCGGTGGGCGAAACGCTGGACATCACCGCCGATGAACACCTGATCACCCGCGCGCTGGATAATCTGTTGTCCAACGCCCGCCGCCACGCCGGCTCCATCGTCGCCACGCACATCCTGATCGACAAGCAGCAGTTCTGCATCATCGTCGACGACGATGGCCCGGGCATTCCCGACGAAGACCGCGAACGCGTGTTCGACCCCTTCGTCCGGCTGGACGAGAGCCGCGGCCGCAAGACGGGCGGCCATGGGCTGGGCCTCGCCATCGTCGCCGGCATCGCCCGCGCCCACCACGGCAGCGTGGCGGTGGAGCGCTCCCCGCTCGGCGGCGCGCGCTTTCTGCTGAAGTGGCCAGTCGCCTGATGTACATTTTGTAACATTGAGATACAAGCATCCCCTAGACGCCCCGGGCTTGCCACCGCTAGCATCACGCCCTGAATTAGGACTATTTCATGTCCGTTTCAACCCAATCCAAAGAAACTTAGGAGTTTCGTAAATGAAAAAGCTGGCTCTGCTCGCCCTGACCGCTGCTTTCAGCCTGGCCTCCGCTAACGGCTTCGCCGCTGAAAAAGCTGCTGCTTCCGCTCCGGCCATCCACAAGGCCAAGAAAGTTGAAAAGAAAAAAGTAGCTTCCGCTGCTCAGAAGGCTCAAGCCGCCAAGGCCGAAGCTTCCGCTCCGAAGGCCAAGAAGGCTCACAAGCACCACGCCAAGAAGGACGCTTCCGCAGCTCAGAAGGCTCAAGCCGCTAAGGCCGACGCTTCCGCTCCGAAGGCCAAGAAGGCTCACAAGCACGCTGCCAAGAAGCACGAAGCTTCCGCTCAAAAGGCTCAAGCCGCTAAGGCCGACGCCTCCGCTCCGAAGGCCAAGAAGGCCAAGAAGCACGCTGTAAAGAAAGAAGCTTCCGCTCAGAAGGCTCAAGCCGCTAAGGCCGACGCTTCCGCTCCGAAGGCCAAGAAGGCCAAGAAGCACGCCGCCAAGAAAGAAGCTTCCGCTCAGAAGGCTCAAGCCGCCAAGGCCGACGCTTCCGCTCCGGTAGCCAAGAAGTCCCACAAGCACCACGCTAAGAAGCACGCTGCCAAGAAAGAAGCTTCCGCCGCTCAAAAGGCTCAAGCCGCTAAGGCCGACGCCTCCGCTCCGAAGGCCAAGAAGGCTCACAAGCACGCTGCCAAGAAAGAAGCTTCCGCTCAGAAGGCTCAAGCCGCTAAGGCCGACGCTTCCGCTCCGGTAGCCAAGAAGTCCCACAAGCACCACGCCAAGAAGCACGCTGCGAAGAAAGAAGCTTCCGCTGCTCAAAAGGCTCAAGCCGCTAAAGCCGACGCTTCCGCTCCGGCCAAGAAGGCTCACAAGCACGCTGCCAAGAAAGCCGCTGCTTCCGCTGCCAAGTAATCATGGCGCGAATGCCGCGGCTTCTCGCTTAGCGGCATAGCAAGATACGGGGCGCTCTGCGCCCCGTTTTTATTTCTGGTGCCCGCGCGATGAAACTCACCCGCCTTTTCCTCTGCCTCGTCCTGATCCCCGCGGTGTCCCATGCCGCGCCGCTGAGCCGCGAACACAAGATTCTGTTTTTCGGCAAAGACGATCGCGTGTTGACCAAGCCAAACAAGATGCCATGGCAGGCCGTCGGCCAGCTGGAAACCCGCTCGCAGAATATCTGCACCGGCACGCTGGTGGCGCCGGATGTGGTGCTGACCGCCGGACACTGCTTCCTGGACGACAAGGGCCGGATGGATAAGGCAATCAGCTTCACCGTCGGCTTATGGGGGAACGAGTACGAAGAGCAGAGCCGCATCACCGATGTCTACGTGGACAAGGCTTTTCTGAAAGGGCTGATCCGCCGCAAGGATGGCGTCTACATCCCGCCGGCTATCGCCCCGCGCGATTTCGCCTTCGTCCGCCTGGCCAAGGCGCTGGGTGTGCAGCAAGGCGTGATTCCGGTCTTCGCCGGCAACAGCGCGCAACTGAAGCAGCTGCTGGACGAACGCAAATGGACCATCACCCAGGGCGGCTATCCGGTGG
>NZ_JAELTR010000247.1:0-333 GCF_016428945.1 Chromobacterium sp. ASV23 | reverse complement strand
AGAACGGCGTCTGGCATGGCAACACCGACTTCGGCAACAACCTCGGCAATTCGCTGGCCAACCTCAATGCCTTCCTCGGCGGCAATGCCTCCAATCTGCAGCTGGCCAGCAGTTACGGCGTCACCACCCAATCGATCCTGACCTTGAACGGCGCCTTCAGCGCCGCCGCCGGCAATTACACCCTCAACGTCAACGCCGACGACGGCTTCCAGATCATCGTCGATGGCCAGGTGGTCAGCCAGTTCGCCGGCAATGAGGCGCAGACCGAGCACGATGTCGCGCTGACGCTCGGCGCCACCGCCGGCAATCTGCACGCCATCCAGATCGTGTTTT
>NZ_JAELTR010000246.1:0-339 GCF_016428945.1 Chromobacterium sp. ASV23 | reverse complement strand
CTGGCTCCTAAGACCAGGGCCTCTCAAGACACAAAGGAGCAAATACCATGACCAAGATCACTCGCGCATTTCTGGGCAAAGTCCTGGGCGCTGCCGCCGCGCTGAGCGCGCTGCCGGCACTGGCGGCTGAAACCGTCAACACCTCCAATCCGTACGGCATCGACGCGCTGTGGTCGCAAGGCGACTTCGTGGCCAAGGGTACGCTGATCATCCTGCTGATCATGTCCGCCTCCACTTGGTATGTGGGCATCGTCAAGCTGCTGGAACAACGCCGCCTGATCAAGCAGGGGCATGAACTGCTGGGCCACCACGGCGTGGATCTGCAAAAAGCCGCCAGCG
>NZ_JAELTR010000245.1:0-361 GCF_016428945.1 Chromobacterium sp. ASV23 | reverse complement strand
TCAAGGTGGCGACCGATGGCACGGTGTCGGATGACAGCGGCAACAACAACCCGGGCGGCGGCAACGAGTCCGAGGGCGGCGACAACGGCAAGCCGATCGATACGAATGCCAAGCCGGTGGTGAAGGCATTGAAGGTCAAGGGTCCGCTCGAAGTGGGCAAGGACCTGACCGGTACTTATCAGTTTGACGCCAACAACGGCAACGGTACCGACAAGTCCACCTTTGCCTGGGGCGAGAAGGGTAAGACCGACGCGGCCAAGGGCGAGACCGTCGCCCAGTCGGGCGTCGTGCCGGCGCACACCATCGTGGCGGCGGATGCCGGCAAGGTGCTGGAAGTGGGCGTGCAGGCGAAGAACGGGGC
>NZ_JAELTR010000244.1:0-380 GCF_016428945.1 Chromobacterium sp. ASV23 | reverse complement strand
GCCTGCCTACTTTGCAGTGAAGACAAGCCACATTTCTGCCATAGAAGACTAGCCGCCGAATACATAAAAAAAACATCTACGAATGAAACGAAAATTATACACCTATGAATTCACTCATCCTCATCGCCTACCCGAAGGAGTTAATTAACTTCAACTTTTTTGAGAGGAAAGTTGAGTCCATTATAAAAAATCAGAAAAATTTCTCATTTCTAATTTTTGACGATCCAAATAAATTTGTAGAGCAAAAATGGGGAGAGTTGCCAAATAAAAAAATTAAAAAAAAAGATAGAGCGCATTCGAGAATTTATGCGAAAGAGGCAACTCAGGCAATTGTGTTTTGGGACGGGCATGACTAGTCCTGTCTCTTATACACATCTGAC
>NZ_JAELTR010000243.1:0-381 GCF_016428945.1 Chromobacterium sp. ASV23 | reverse complement strand
GAGTATCTCTGCGGATAATGTCACGGGCGTCAAAACAGAGGCGGCCCATGGTGCTACCAAGTTGCAGCCACCCACGTTCGACGATCCCTTGCGAGCTATGGATGAACGCACGGCATTTGTGATGAGCCAACTACTGCAAGAGGTTGTGCAGTTTGGAACAGGAACTGGGGCAAAAGTCTTGAAAAGACATGTCGGCGGGAAAACAGGTACCACCAATGAGTTTGTGGTCGCATGGTTCATGGGTTTTTCGCCGGAACTAGTTACTGGAGTCTGGACTGGTTTCGATACCCCGCGAACGCTCGGCCATGGCGAAGTGGGGGGGCGTGCCGCATTGCCTGCTTGGATTCAGTATATGAGTGTAGCATTGGGGATGTATAAACA
>NZ_JAELTR010000242.1:0-381 GCF_016428945.1 Chromobacterium sp. ASV23 | reverse complement strand
GGACCACGGAGAGCAATTATCACTATTACCGCTGTCGTATGTGCCTTACTGGAAATTATTGACACCACTATTGTAAACGTTGCCCTCCCGGATATGAGAGGGAGCCTCGGCGCTACACTCAATGAAGTAAGCTGGGTGATCACAGCTTATTCGCTCGCCAACGTGATCATTGTACCATTAACCAGCTGGTTGTCGCAACAATTTGGTCGGCGTAATTACTTCGCTGCATCTGTGATCATCTTCACTATTTGTTCTTTTCTATGTGGTAATGCCACCAACATCTGGGAGCTGGTAGTATTCCGCTTTATGCAGGGACTCGGCGGTGGCGCCTTGCTGGTCACATCGCAAACCATTATCACAGAAAGCTGGCCTACAGAGAAA
>NZ_JAELTR010000241.1:0-380 GCF_016428945.1 Chromobacterium sp. ASV23 | reverse complement strand
CCCCCCCCCCCCCCCCCCCCCCCCCCCCCCCCCCCCCCCCCCCCCCCCCCCCCCCCCCCTCCGCCACCCCCCCCCCCCCCCTCTACACCTCCGTGCTCTCCCCCCCCCCCCCCCCCCCCCCCCCCCCCCCCCCGCTGTAACCGCAGCGCATGCCGGAGGCTTTCAACTTGGCGGCGGCGGCGGCCAGCGATTCGTCGTACTGCCCCTTGTACACCGGCACCACCGGGTAATCTTTTTGGCTGGCGTTGAACATGTCTCTTATACACATCTCCGAGCCCACGAGACTCCGCCACTTATCGCGTATGCCGTCGTCTGCTTGATGCTGCGGGGGGGGGGGGGGGGGGGGGGGGGGGGGGGGGGGGGGGGGGGGGGGGGGGGGG